>NZ_JAUBQH010000027.1:0-84941 GCF_036701145.1 Microcoleus sp. Pol17C6 | reverse complement strand
AGGTTTCATCCTATTTTACCTTTTTTGGTCTACCCCCTTGACAATTTGCACTTTTTCTTAACTTGTCACAAATGACTTTAGGGAATGGGATACAACCATTTGCGAAATAATTGTGTTAAGCGTGGCATGACCAAATAGGTGAGCAATATAACAGTCAGACCTGTGATCATCAGAGATGTGAGCAAGGCAGGAAGCCCTGATAGTAGCGGTACCAGCAAACGATTGAGAATAGAAATCGTACAAAACACTCCCAACCATGTAACTAACGCCATTTTGTAGCGAGGGGGTGGAGCCTTCATCGATTTATTGGGCAGCGTAAACCAGGTTTCCAATCCGGTCAGGGTTTGAATATTTTCTGGCCTTTCAATCAAGGGCTGCAATCGCTCAATCCACTCTCGCCGAACATCAGATTCAAGCCAGGTCTTAAGATTGTCGTAGCAATCGAACTTGAGAATGACCACGTACTCAGGGTGGGCGTGATGCTGGGGTCGAATAGTGCTGACACCCAGATGTCCCTTGAATTTTCGTGCATCTGCGGCGATGCCATGAAACCATGCTTCGTAACCTTCCTCGCGCCCCGGTTTCACGACATGAGAGATCACAGTGGTGACTAGATAGTTTTCTTCACTGGTATTGCTCGCCAACGGTTCTTCCAACATAGAATTTAGAGAATTAACTGAGAGAAAAGTTTTATTGAGAACAACAACCCTAGAGACACCTAATTTCTCGGCAATTTTCGGCAGCACGTCTTGAAACAGAAGGGAGATTAACGAATGCGATCGAGAAGGTTTGGCATGAGATGAAATGACTATAAAAAAACTTACAATCATTGAGAAGAGCTATTAAAAATACCCTCTACGTGGCTTACAACGAAGTAGTTGTCACCGCTAAATTCCACGTAAAATTCATAACCTAGCGATGACAATATTAACTCAGTTACACAGGAGCTAGATAAACTACGCGCTTTCTCACTACTTACTGGGAGATCCAGCCTTAGCCGTTGCTGCATAGCTGGTCATCAGGTTTTTGTAGTCAGGAATAAACTCTGCTAAGAGACTACCCAATCCTTCAATATCGTTGCGCCAGTCACGGTGCAATTCACACACAACGCTAAACCAATTGACCAACTGAACTCCAGCACGAGACATTCGATCCCAAGCTGCATAGCGACAGGCTTCATCGAAGGTTCCAGAGGCATCGGTAACAACAAAAACTTCATAACCTGCCTCTAATGCCGAAAGCGCACAAAAAGTAACACATACATCAGTGACAATTCCGGCAATAATCAATTGCTTTTTACCTGTTGCTTCTACTGCTTTAACAAAGTCCTCGTTGTCCCAAGCGTTGATTTGTCCGGGACGCGGAATAAAGGGAGCATCTGGAAACTTCTCCTTCAGTTCAGGGATGAGGACTCCATTGGGGCCTTGCTCAAAGCTAGTTGTCAAAATTGTAGGCAGGTTGAAAAATTTGGCTGCACTTGCCAGCGCTAGCACATTATTTTTGAAGTCGGCGGCACCAATATCACGCACAAGTGAGAACAGTCCAGTTTGATGATCGACCAGCAGAACCGCAGCATTATTCTTGTCTAAACGGTTGTATTTGAATGTAGACATCAGGTATTTCTCCTATTTGGGTTATGGGTGAATGAGGAATTGCCGAATGGAGTCAAGAATCAGAAAGCCTTGAGTTGTACTAATTAAATGTGCTTCCTTACTAAAAGCGAAACGTCTATTTTTTCTAAATGGCTTATGGCGTAACCTGTTGCGGCATGAACTCAGTTTGCAAAATCTTACCAAATTTCACCACTCAAGATCCGCAAGTTAAGCGCTGAGTTAACGCGATCGCCCTAATCTCGACACACGTTACACCAACGCCCCTAACGCTTTCAATGTCGTCGATTTTTGAGCGATCGTCAATCCAGTTGCCCCTTGAATATTCATACCTTCATACAGCCGATCGCCCATCAACGTCCTCACACAGCGCCCAGTTGCGACATCCCACAGCTTAATCGTGCGAATGATAAATTAGGTCTTTTGGGCAATGATATAAACATGATTTTCAGGATACTGGTCATATTCGAGATGGCGGCAGGTGCAATGATGCTCAACCACAATTTGCAGAAAAGTATCTACACCCAAAGTGCTGTAATCAAAATCTTGACCTTGAAATGCTCCCGAAACCTCGCTGCTTGTATGTCCGCCGCCACAAGTGAACAAGATGACTCCATTGGGTTCAAGCGCATCGCATAGCTTTTGTATCACGGGCGCTTGCTGGTTGATTGGCAGATGAAACGTGCTATCCCAGGCTGCAATCAGGCTGTAAAGTTTCGGCGGTAGCCAATCACAAATGTCTTCCCGGTAAAACGTGATTTCTGGATGTAGCCGCTGGGCTAAATCGATCATTTCCCTAGAAATATCAAGTCCTTCAGGCTGAAATCCATGCTTGGATAAACTGTTAATAAAACGCCCGCTGCTTCCACACCCGACATCAAGTGCTGCGTGCTGCTTAAAAGTAAATTTTATCGCCCGTTCTAATTGGGCAATCCCGTAGGTTGAATCTTGATGCTCAGTTTGCCACCATTGGGCAATTCGGTCGTAGCGGGCCGATGTATCATTTGGCTCCATAGAGTCACCTCATAAGTGGCGATCGCGATTTTCAGGACAATTAAAATCTTTCTCCACGGTACACCCAGACTACGCGATCGCCCCTAACGCTTTCAATGTCGCTTTTTGAGCGTTTGTTAATCCCGCCGGGCCTTGAATATTGATTACATCTTGAACACTACCCAACTTTTCAATGTTTTAATTTCTGGCTGTCAGTGGGAAAGTGGGGATTTCAGTTGCAGATTCTGGCAGAGGGGGGCGGAGACAAAGATAAACTAGCGGCCCTAACAGCGGAACTAGAGACACTGCCCAAAAAATGCGATCGTCCGAGAGTCCGCGCCGTGCCATGTCGTCTCCCAAAAGTGAGGGAAATATTACAGCCATCAAGCAACAATCCCAAGTTATTAAATGTACAAAAGGAATTGATTGCCACTGGCTGACATAATCTCTCCAATCTCCATTTAACCAAGCCCAAGCTAACAGCCAGATAGTAGTTAGTAAAAGTACAATACCTGTCCAGCGGGAGTCTGATATTTTGATCGACATATCTTTGCGGCCGGAAAATTGTGGCTGGGGCTGGCGGAGGAGTAAGTAGGGAATTAAGCCGATGATGCCGGCGCCGTTGGAAGCGATGAAAGCAGGCCAAGCGGATATATTTTGGGTTTTCTCATCAATGAATAGGAGGCAAGCGTATACCATCGGCCACACTCCCATGAGAGCGAATATGGTGACAAGGTAGGGGTTAATTCCTTCTAGCTGCAACTTGAGCATTTTTTCAAGAACTGTTAGCGTTCCGGGCTGATCGAGAGGAGCTAGCAGCAAGATCTAGGCAATAAATGTTGCCCATAGCAACCCCAGAAACATTTTTGTTTTCATCAGATATAACCAGTAGTGGAAGCCGACTAAACTAAATTATGGTAAACTAGCGGCCGAGTTAGCGCCGTCTATCTTAGGTCATAAGCAGTTCGATTGGAACAGCGGCTGGAAACCCCGTTTTAGTCCGGGGATGAAAGGATATACAGCAGGCGATCATTACTTTAGGCAGACGCAAGAGCAGCGCCAGCAAAGATACATTTTAAACAATCTGTTGTTTTTATTACAAAACCCTTTATAAAAGGAGTTTCAGCGGTGAACTTAATATCTGTAGAAGGAGTCAAAGCGCTGGTACAACAATCTGCTGGATTGTGCGTCTCTATTCATATGGCAGTCGCTCAAGGAACAGAAACTCAACAAAATCCGATTCGGTTCAAAAATTTAATCAGAGAGGCTGAAGACAAAATAGTAGAGTACGGATTTGATAAGAAAGAAGCGGTGGGATTGCTAGAGCCAGTCCGAGCAGAACCAGCGATAAAATTTCTGCTGATTTGAAAGAAGCTGTTTCGGCTGCTTATTTTGGACGGGTCGATCGACTGTTTGTTGCTCTTGGCGTTCAGCAGTGGGGTAGCTTTAATCCCGAGACGAACTCGGTGCAAATCCATCCCGATGCAGAATTGGGTGACGAAGATTTGTTGAATGTCGCAGCAATTCAAACTATTCTCAACGGCGGAACTGTTTACGCGGTGCCGCCGGAAAAAGTTCCGGACGAGGCGCCTTTAGCTGCTATTTTTCGCTATTAATTTATCAGGTTTAAACCAATGGAATCTACTTCAATGACAAATTCCGACAAACAAAACCAAAGTAGCAGCGGCGATACCGAACGCTGGGCATCTTTAATTGGTGGCGGGGCGCTGGTGCTTTTTGGTTTGTCGCAGCGTTCTTTGCGAGGTGCTTTGCTGGCGGTTGCGGGCGGTGGTTTAGCGGCTCGCGGGCTGGGGGTTGTGGAGGGTTTGCAGTCTGCTGCCGATCCGAATCAAAGCATTAAAGTTGAAAAGACCGTGACGATCGACAAACCGGCTGATGAATTGTACCGTTTATGGCGCAATTTTGAAAATTTACCTCGGTTTATGAAGCATCTCAAACACGTTACTGTCATCGATGAAAAACGTTCTCACTGGATTGCCAGCGCGCCGATGGGCAATAGTGTGGAATGGGATGCAGAGATTGTCCGCGAAGAAGAAAATCGCTTAATTGCTTGGGCGTCTGTTGAAGGAGCGGATGTTGACAATTCTGGTTTTGTGCGCTTTCAACCGGCATCAGCGGGACGGGGTACAGAGGTAAAAGTTGTCATCGAATACAACCCTCCGGGCGGTGCAATTGGTGCTGGTGCTGCTAAACTATTTGGCGAAGCTCCCGAACAGCAAATTGCAAATGATTTACGTCGCTTTAAGCAGTTGATGGAAACTGGGGAAATAGCGACTACGGAAGGTCAACCTTCGGGCCGCAAGTAATAAGTTAGAGGGTGTCCCCCGATTTAACTCACCGAAGAGCACTATTCTCAAGAACAGGCAAGATGCCTGTTCCACAAAGAGTGAATTTCTTGTGGGGTGGGCATCCTGCCCGCCCATAAAAAGCTTATTGAAAATGGTGCAAGATGTCAGATCTAACCATCTTTGTTGTTTACCTGATTAGCTGATGTCATCTCAAGTGGTTTTCGGAAATGCGGGCGCTGAAGGTGCAAGTCGGGGCGGTTGGTTTGCGGGTCACTTTATGAAGCCTGAAGACGACCCGCGATCGACTTCTGTTTTAGAGGTAAAATGGGGCACTCACCCCGCCGGAGATTGTAGGACTCAGTGGGCGGTAAATGCGACAGCCACGACGCTTTCTATCCTGGTAAAAGGGCGGTTTCGCCTGCAATTTCCAGAGCAAGAAATATTGCTTTCTCGCGAAGGAGATTATGCTCTCTGGCTACCGGGAGTGCCTCATTATTGGTCGGCCGAGGAGGATTCGGTAATTGTGACTGTGCGCTGGCCTTCCCTGTCGGGAGATAGTTCTGGAGTTAAGAAGTAACTTTAATTTCGGGAACCAAAACGCGGCCGCTATAACCCGCGCGCTGGTAGCGATCGATCGCCTCTGATGCGATCGCACCCGCTTTCCCACTCTCCACCAAGGCTACGCAAGCCCCTCCAAAACCTCCGCCCGTCAGCCTTGCGCCGAAGACTCCGGGAATTGACTGCAAGATTGCCGCTAGCGTGTCTACTGCCGGCACCGAAACTTCGTAGTCGTCGCGCTGACTGGCATGGGAAGCATTCATTAACTCCCCAAAACGTTTTGCTGGCAAAGATTTTACCGCTTCGAGTACGCGGTTGTTTTCAGTAACCACGTGCCGCGCTCGTCTTCTAAGGGGTTCCGGCAATACTTCGACAGCTTGGGGATCGGCGATATCCCTCAGAGCTTTAACTCCCAATATCCGCGCGGATTCCTCGCACTCGGCGCGTCGCTGGTTGTAGCCGCTTCCTGCTGCCAGTTCATGGCTTTCGCCACTGTCAATTATTAAAATTTCTGTGTTTGTGGGAAAAGGTATCGGGCGGCATTCGAGGCTGCGGGTGTCGATCAATAGCATGGTGTTGGTGTCTGCTAAACTCGACGCCATTTGATCCATGATGCCACAGTTCAAGCCGGCATACCGGATTTCGACTTGCTGTCCGATTTGAGCTAGCCGCACGTCGTCTATGGGGAGGTTCAGCAGCGCGCGCAGTCCTCTGAGGGTTGCTATTTCTAAAGCGGCGCTGCTGGACAAACCGGCTCCGATCGGTACAGTCGAGGTAATGTAGAGATTTATTGGCGGTATTTTGTATCCTTCTTTTTCTAAAAGTCTCAGGCAGCCACAGATATAACTGACGAATTTTTGCGGTATGGTATCGTCGTCTGAATAATTTATGAGTTCGTCATATTCTGCTGAATAAAAATGGTGTCGATCGTCACTGCTGAAACCGATTTGTACTGTGGTGCGCTGGGGAATCGCAGTTGGAAGTACAAATCCATCGTTGTAGTCTGTGTGTTCCCCCAGCAGGTTTACTCGGCCGGGGGCGCTGGCTGTGGTTTTGGGTAATGTACCAAATACTCGTTGGAATTTCATTGTTGGGGAAATTGGTAATTGGTTCTTGGTTATTTGTTATTGGTTATTTGGAAAAACAGCTATCCGTGTATCCGTGCCTTCCGTGTTGTGCTGTTGGGAATTGGGAAGAAATAAATTTATTTTTTATCGTTTGTCCTTATTATAGTGCCCAAGTTTTTTGGTTAATTCAACCCCTGTTAACAAAAATAAACATGACCCTAGGTTAGGAAAAAATATAGAGCTATGATAAAATGACAGGCTAAGATTTCTCCAAAAATTCAAAAAATGCGATCGACCAGACCCCGAAAACAGTTTGCTCAACATTGGCTCAAAAGCGAGAAAGCCTTAGATAAGATTGTGAAAGCGGCTTCTTTGGACCGCGATCGCGTCCTGGAAATTGGGCCGGGCACGGGGATTTTGACTCGGCGTTTGCTGCCTGCGGCTGAGTCTGTTGTTGCTGTGGAGATCGATCGAGATTTGTGTCTCAAGCTAGCCAAACAACTCGGCAAAACTGACAATTTTTTACTGTTACAAGGCGACTTTTTGGAAATGGACTTAGAGGCTGAATTAACGGCTTTTCCCAAATTCCAAAATCCCAATAAAGTTGTTGCCAACATTCCCTATAATATTACTGGCCCGATTCTGCAAAAACTGCTGGGAACGATATCTGTTCCTGCGGCTAAACCCTTCGATGCGATCGTCCTCTTAGTGCAGAAAGAAGTGGCCCAAAGGCTTTACGCTAAACCTGGTTCGACAGCCTTTGGCGCTTTGTCGGTGCGGGTGCAGTATTTAGCAGAATGCGAGTTAATTTGCGATGTGCCCTCTAAAGACTTTTTTCCGCCACCCAAAGTCGATTCTGCCGTGGTGCGGCTGCTTCCCAGACAGATAGAAACTGTGGCGGTTAATCCGCGCTATTTGGAGAATTTAGTTAAGTTGGGATTTGGTAGCAAGCGCAAGATGCTGCGAAATAATTTGAAAGGGGCTGTGGACTTAGATAAACTTGTTCAAGTGCTAGAAGAGTTACAAATAAATCCTCAATCTCGCGCTGAAGATTTAAGCGTGGCTCAATGGGTCAGTTTGAGTAATAATATTATGGGCGATGTTTGAGGTTCAGGATTGTGTTAGATACCAAAATTCTTAAATAATTCGGATACCTGGGTATTTTTTTAAATCAGGACTTTTCGCAGTGACTACTAACAGTTGAATTTAGGTTTTATGGGGATTATTAAAGGTTTATTGCAGGCTAATCGGAATTTTAATAATAAATTCCGCACCTTTGCCCGGTGCAGAAATACACTGCAATTCGCCTTTATGTCTTACTGTGATAATTTGATAGCCAATTGATAAACCCAATCCCGTGCCTTTACCTACTGGTTTAGTGGTAAAAAATGGATTAAATAACTGGTTCCTCACCGATTCGCTTATTTCTGGCCCGTTGTTGCTAATTCGGATTTCTACCACTTCACTGTCTAAAAGTTTAGTAGAAATTTTGATGAGGTGGCAATTAGCTTCATTGACTGTAATCGACTCACTGTGGCTGTCATCTTCTAAAGCATCAATAGCATTAGCCAAGATATTCATAAACACTTGATTTAGCTGTCCGGGGTAGCACTCTATTCGGGGTAAATTGCCATATTCTTTGATAACTTGAATATTCGCCAAACCGGGCTTAGCATTCAATCTGCTTTGCAAAATCATCAGTGTACTGTCAATTCCTTCATGAATGTCGGCTACTTTCATTTCTGCTTCGTCATGGCGAGAAAAAATTCGCAGCGACTTGACAATACCAAAAATCCGCTCAGCGCCGTTTATCATAGAAATTAATATTTTTGGCAGGTCAGAGATGATAAAGTCTAAATCTATAGACTCGATTTTTTCTTGAACTATGGGTATGGGATTGGGATACTGCTCTTGATAGAGATTCACCAGTTCTAGCAAACTATTGGCATACTGGCCGGTGTGAGTAATATTGCCGTAAATAAAGTTAATCGGATTGTTGATTTCATGAGCAACCCCAGCGACCAATTGCCCCAAAGACGACATTTTTTCGCTGTGAATTAGGTTGGATTGAGCCTGCTTCACTTCAGACAAGGCTTGTTCGAGCTGTTGAGTTTGAGACTTTAACTCTGCGGTGCGTTCTTCAACTCGAATTTCTAATTCTTCTTTAGCTCTTTGTAGTGCAGCTTCTGCTAATTGGCGCTCGACAATTTCCGCTGCTAGGAGTCTGTTGGCAAATTCTAAATGTTGAGTTTGAGACTGTAACTCTGCGGTGCGTTCCTCAACTCGAATTTCTAATTCTTCTTTAGCTTTTTGTAGGGCAACTTCTGCTAATTGGCGCTCGATAATTTCAGCTTCTAGGAGTCGGTTGGCGGATTCTAACTGTGCGGGGCTGGGAAGTGCTAGGGCTTGAGGCATTAAGTCTACCAAAAGTATGGCTGTAGCAAATGAAATAACGGCAGTAATTGCTTTCATTGTTCCTGAAAGCCAATAGGTAGGATACCAAAGTGTCCAGAGTTCAAATATGTGAGTGATGCCACAGGCGACGATAAAGGCTCCAAACAGGGCAAAGATCCAATCAAAGGGCAAATCTTCGCGTTTGGAAATAAAATAAACCAATGTAATCGGGATGGAAAAATACGCGAGTGCAATGATAGAATCTGAGGCAAGGTGAAGCCAGACTAACGGGGTATGCCAGAGATAGCAGTGGCCGTGAGGAATAAATGGCCCGGAAGTAAAAAAAGTTTTCCACATTTCCAGCATAATATTTCCTTTGAGTTGTGAGAAAATGGACGGGGACTGGTGTCAATTAATTTCAACCAGGGGTTTATTTCACCTGCGGCTTAATCACCTATGCGTTCATATTCTCTGTTAGCTTCAGCAAAAATCAATCTGTATTTGGAAATCATAGGCGATCGCCCCAACGGATATCACGAACTGGCGATGGTACTTCAAAGCATAGATTTAGCCGATCGAATTGACTTGCGCCCGATCGGTACGGACACGATTCGCGTGCGCTGCGATCACCCGCAAGTCCCTCCTGATAAGAATAACCTGGCCTACCGGGCGGCGGATTTGTTGGCAAAGCAATTCCCCGATGCCTTGGCGAAATATGGCGGAGTCGAGATTGCTATTCACAAGCAGATTCCAGTGGCGGCGGGGCTTGCCGGCGGTTCGGCAAATGCGGCTGCGGTTTTAGTCGGGATGGATTTGCTGTGGCAATTGGGACTTACTCAGTCGGAGTTGCAAGAGTTGGGGGGAACTTTGGGTTCGGATGTGCCTTTTTGCATTGCTGGAGGTACGGCTTTGGCAACTGGTCGCGGAGATAAACTGTCGCCGCTGCCTGATTTGGGGGGCTTTTATGTGGTGTTGGCCAAGTACCGTAACCTCAGTATTTCTACCGCATGGGCGTATCAAACTTATCGCCAGCAGTTCAGTAGTTCCTATTGTGCAGCGGAAGATTTGGAGTGCCGCCGGCAACGGTTGCATTCAGGCCCGATGGTTGGGGCGATCGCCCAAAAAGATCGATCGAAAATTGGTCAATTGCTGCACAACGATTTAGAAAAAGTTGCTTTGCCCATGTACCCGCAGGTGTTGCAGTTGCGGCAGGCTTTTGAGTCGGCGGGGGCTTTGGGAACGATGATGTCGGGTTCCGGGCCGACGGTGTTTGCGCTGGCGGAGTCTTCAGAGCAGGCTCAGCAAGTTTTAGAACGGGTTAAAAGTGCGATCGCTTCTCCCGATTTGGATTTTTGGGTAGCACAGTTTAGCAATACTGGAATTCAGATTTTTTCGGAGGGAAACGAGACGAAACCGCCGATTTCGAGGGTTTAACTCGAATAGAGTGCGATCGCCATCGCCCGTTAAACCGGTCTAACAGGCGAGGGTCAAGATTAATCTAACTTTTCGTAGAGTCTATTGAGATCGAAGAACTGATAATATGTCATGCAAGACCGATTTTAGTTTTGGTGAATTAACCAGAAATCTAAAATCTAAAATCTAAAATCTAAAATCGCCATGACTGATTTAACTAATCCAAATTCTACTTCTAAACCTCTGAGTTCGGCTGGAGATGCAACCTCTGCATCTTCCACGCCGCCGACGATTTTGCGGTGCGTGATGGGTTCGCTGATCGCGGGTGGCTTTGCGGCTGCTTTGTACGCGCTAACTTTGTCGATCGTCCAAACTTTTGCAAATTCGCCCATTCATTCTGACAATGTGACTGCGATTAATATTGGCGCGGCTGTGCGAACTTTAGTAATGGGGATTGTGGCTTTGGGCGCGGGTGTTTTTGCTTTTGCATCTTTGGGTTTGATGCTGCTGGCTGTGCAACTTGTAATTCAAAAGTTGCTAAAGAAACCTACAGCTTGAAGTCTACCAATTGCAAGAACTGGGCTACACAAACTTTCATCCGCAAGGCAAAGACTGCATAGTAAGATCGAAGCAATGGAATTATTTACGATCGGACACTCCAATCTAAGTATTGAAGCGTTTGTTGTGCTGCTGGAACAACACGGAATTACGGCGGTTGCGGACGTGCGATCGCATCCTTTTAGCCGCTATTTACCTCATTTTAATAAATCCGAAATTAAAGCTTCTTTGTCAAGTGTCGGCATTCAATATGTTTTTTTAGGCAAAGAGTTGGGCGCGAGACCAGAAGATTTAAGCTGTTACGATACTAGCGGTAAAGCTTTATACGATCGCATAGCAGCAACTCCTCTATTTTCCGCAGGAATGCAGCGCTTGCTCAAAGGCGCAGCCAATTATAAAATCAGTTTAATGTGTGCGGAAAAAGACCCGATTACGTGTCATCGGACTATTTTAGTGTGCCACAAACTTAAAGTATTTAATTTACAAATTAATCACATTCTGTCAGATGGCAATTTAGAATCACACCAACATTTAGAAGCAAGACTTTTGAGCAAATTTAACAAAAACCCAAAAACAGATGAACCAATTCAATTAAGCCTGTTTGAATTAGAGCCTGATGTTAAAACTGAAAGGGTTGATTTAGAAACAGCTTATTATCGTCACGGATGGGAAATTGCTTATGTCAGCAAATAAAGCAATTAATTATTTTATCAAATATGTCGCAGTTGGCGAATTTTGCTAAGCCAAAATATTTAAATTCATGCCCACAAAACCTAATTTTGTATGGGCGAAATGCGCCCATTACTGCTATAAGTAGCGCGTCAAACGATTTTTGGCATAAGTCCTGAACAACTCTTGACATCGCATACCTTTATAAATTATGGTACAGCCCTCCGCGGCCCCCCTATTTTTATAAATTTTGTTCGAGTTTTAACGTTGTTTATGCTATAATTCTGCGGGACTGTAGCAGGAAGGGGTGCTTTTTGATGAAAGCAGAATTTTATTTTGACTGTCACAAATATATTTGCAGTTTAGTTCAAGTAGATTTTGTCAAAGAATTAAAAATAAAAAATCATCAAGGTTTTGTTTTGGCTATTAAGCAAGGAGAAAAAATTGGACTTTTGGGGAAAAGCCGCCATAATGCTAAACAAGTTGATGTATCTAAGCCGCATTTTTATAATGTAATTAAAGCGGCGATGAGCGCTTTGGAATTAGAAACTAAAAATGAGGTGATATTAGAAAGAAATCGAACTCTTGCTGATGCCGAAGAAATGATTCAGCAGCAAAACCGAGAAATTCGCGTTCTCAACGAACAGATTAGAATGCTTGGAAGTAAGGTTGAGGAATTGTCAAGGGAAAAGCAGCAGTTATCAATGCAGCTAGTAGACAAAGAAATCAGAGAAACTGAAATTAGTCAAGAACTTGATAACTTTCCTGCTACCGAGGAAGATTTACCGGCGGGGGAAATTGAGGATCGGATTGGAGAAGTTGAAATTCATGAAAAAATCGAAGAAGTTTCGGTTCAAGCTTCTGGGTTAGCCGTGCATTTAATTGCAAATCAACAGAATTCGGAGGAGATGGAGGGAGAGGAAGAAATCAGCGGGGGCGACGTTGAAATTGTTAATTTAGAAATTATAGAAGAAGGAGAAGAAAATCTCAAACAAGTAGAAATTCCAGGAGGCGAAAGTGAAATTAAGCGACTGCCTAAAAGACCTTCCAACAGAAAAATGAGAAAGAAATCTTAATGCTTTAGTTATATAGCAATACTCGCATCATTTGTGAATTTATTACGGACTCCCAGCGGGTTCGGGGAGGGTTGGGGTGGGTAAAAATAAACGAGTCATTTAGGAGTGCTATATAACTCCTTTATTTGTGGCGATCGCATTTTGACAAAATTCGTCAGCAGTTAAGCGAAAAAATCCCTCGAAACTAGCCCGTTTTCCCCATGCAGACTCACGCACAACAGAATTTTGACAAGAATCCAGGGCGATCGGTAAAATTACAGGTACGATCGAACTATTGTCAGCAGCATTAAATCCTTCAGTAATTAGCCATTTGCCAACAGTCACATAATTGTTGACAATATTGCACAATAGATAAAATTGTAAATATATAGCACCTGCGTTTTTTTGACCGCTTATGAATAGCAAATTCCTCGATCGACTCCACCACCCCTCACGCCCCGTCATCGTCTTCGACGGCGCAATGGGAACCAACCTGCAAGTCCAAAACCTCACCGCAGAAGACTTTGGCGGCAAAGAATACGAAGGTTGCAACGAATATCTCGTCCACACAAAACCGGAAGCCGTCGCCAACGTGCACCGGGGATTCCTCGAAGCAGGGGCCGATGTCATCGAAACAGACACCTTTGGTGCTGCTTCCATCGTTCTCGCCGAGTACGATTTGGCAGACAAAGCATATTATCTCAACAAAACTGCCGCCGAACTCGCCAAGGGTATCGCCGCCGAATTTTCCACGCCAGAAAAACCTCGATTTGTCGCAGGATCGATGGGGCCAGGCACGAAATTGCCAACATTAGGACACATTGATTTCGACACACTCACTGCCGCTTTTACCGAACAAGCAGAAGGACTTTATGACGGCGGCGTTGACTTATTTATTGTGGAAACTTGTCAAGATGTGCTGCAAATTAAATCAGCATTAAATGCCATTGAAGAAGTATTTAAGAAAAAAGGTGCGCGAATTCCGTTAATGGTATCAGTCACGATGGAAGCCACCGGCACAATGTTAGTCGGTTCCGACATCAGCGCCGCCCTAGCCATTTTGCAGCCGTACCCGATCGACATTTTAGGCCTCAACTGCGCCACCGGGCCCGATCGCATGGCCGAACACGTCAAATACCTTTCCGAACATTCGCCCTTCGTCGTTTCCTGCGTTCCCAACGCCGGTTTACCCGAAAACATCGGCGGCCACGCGCACTACAAACTCACGCCAATAGAATTAAAAATGGCCTTGATGCGCTTTGTCGAAGACTTAGGCGTGCAAGTCATCGGCGGCTGCTGCGGAACCCGCTACGATCACATCCGCGAACTAGCAGAAATTGGCAAAACTCTTAAACCCAAAATCCGCGAATTTACTTGGGAACCATCCGCCGCCTCAATTTACACCGCCCAACCCTACGAACAAGAGAATTCCTTCTTAATTGTCGGCGAAAGACTCAACGCCAGCGGTTCCAAAAAATGCCGCGATTTGCTAAACGCTGAAGACTGGGACGGTTTAGTAGCAATGGCCAGGGAACAAGTGCGAGAAGGCGCGCACATTCTCGATGTTAACGTTGATTATGTCGGCCGCGACGGCGTGCGAGACATGAAAGAGTTAGTCTCCCGCGTGGTGACTAATGCCACTCTCCCTTTAATGCTGGATTCCACAGAATGGGAAAAGATGGAAGCCGGCTTAAAAGTTGCGGGCGGCAAATGTTTGCTGAATTCTACTAACTACGAAGACGGAGAACCGCGTTTTTATCAAGTTTTAGAGTTGGCGAAAAAATACGGCGCTGGCATAGTTATTGGGACGATTGACGAAGACGGGATGGCGAGAACCGCAGACAAAAAATTTGCGATCGCCCAGCGCGCATATAACGCCGCCGTCGCCTACGGAATTCCCGCCGAGGAAATCTTTTTTGACACCCTAGCTTTGCCAATTTCTACCGGGATAGAAGAAGACAGAAAAAACGGCAAAGCTACCATCGATTCCATCCGCCGTATTCGCCAAGAATTGCCAGGATGTCACGTAATCTTAGGAGTTTCTAACATTTCCTTCGGCTTGAATCCGGCGGCGCGGCAAGTCTTGAATTCCATGTTTTTGCACGAAGCAATGCAAGCCGGGATGGACTCGGCAATTGTCAGCGCCAATAAGATTTTGCCCCTCGCCAAAATCGACCCCAAACACCAAGAAATCTGCCGTAAACTGATTTACGACGAACGGGAGTTTGACGGCGATATTTGCGTTTACGACCCCTTGGGCGAGCTGACAACGGTGTTTGCGGGCAAAACTACTAAGCGCGATCGTACAGAAGACGCAAACCTCCCGGTCGAAGAACGCCTCAAGCAGCACATCATCGACGGCGAACGCATTGGCCTCGACATCCAACTCGCCAAAGCATTAGAAACCTATCCGCCCCTCCACATTATCAATACCTTCTTGCTAGACGGCATGAAAGTAGTCGGAGAATTGTTCGGTTCGGGACAAATGCAACTGCCATTTGTTTTGCAGTCAGCAGAAACCATGAAAGCGGCAGTTGCCTATTTAGAACCGCACATGGAAAAGTCCGAATCCGGGGACAACGCCAAAGGAACATTTATCATCGCTACTGTCAAAGGCGACGTTCACGACATCGGCAAAAACTTAGTTGATATTATCTTATCAAACAACGGCTACCGAGTGATTAATTTGGGAATTAAACAGTCGGTTGACAATATCATCGAAGCTTACGAGAAGCACAAAGCCGACTGTATAGCGATGAGTGGCTTGCTGGTAAAATCCACCGCATTCATGAAAGAAAATCTGGAAGTATTCAACCAGAAAGGAATCACGGTTCCCGTGATTTTGGGCGGCGCGGCTTTGACTCCCAAGTTTGTACATGAAGACTGCCAAAATACTTACAAAGGTAAAGTTATTTACGGCAAAGATGCGTTTTCTGACTTGCACTTTATGGACAAACTCATGCCAGCAAAATCTGCTGGTAAATGGGAAGACTTGCAAGGATTTTTAGATGAAATAGAGGATGATAATGGGGCGGTTAAAGAAGCTGAAATTTCGCCAGAAACTTCTGTAAAAGATGCCAAGAAAGCAGACACTCCTGTGGTGATAGATACCAGGCGATCCGAAGCAGTTGCAGCAGATATCGCTCGCCCGAATCCTCCTTTCTGGGGAACGAAACTGTTGCAGGGAGAAGACATCCCCTTTGAGGAGATTTTCTGGCACTTAGATTTGCAAGCCTTAGTTGCCGGTCAGTGGCAGTTCCGCAAGCCAAAAGACCAATCGCGGGAAGAATACGATGCTTTCTTAGCTGAGAAAGTTTATCCCGTATTGGAAGAATGGAAACACAAAATTCTCACAGAAAAATTACTGCATCCGCAAGCAATTTACGGGTATTTTCCCTGTCAAGCTGAAGGCAATTCTTTGCATTTGTACCACCCGGAAATTATGAATGGCGGGAAAGATGTATCGACACCCGCTGCAACATTCACATTTCCCCGGCAAAAATCGGCGCGCAGGCTGTGCATTGCGGACTTTTTCGCCCCCAAAGAATCGGGTAAAATCGATGTATTTCCGATGCAAGTAGCGACAGTGGGAGAAATTGCTACAGAGTACGCGCAAAAGCTATTTGCTAACAATCAATATACCGACTATCTCTACTTTCACGGATTAGCGGTTCAGACAGCGGAAGCAATAGCAGAATGGACTCACGCGCGAATTCGGCGCGAATTGGGCTTTGGTAGCGAAGAACCGGACAACATTCGCGATATGCTAGCGCAAAGATATCGCGGTTCGCGGTACAGTTTCGGCTATCCTGCTTGTCCGAACATGACGGATCAGTACAAGCAACTGGAATTGTTAAAGTGCGATCGCATCAACCTCTACATGGATGAAAGCGAACAACTTTATCCCGAACAATCAACAACCGCAATTATCACCTATCACCCAGCAGCCAAATACTTCACCGCTTAATTTCTAGGGTGCGCCTCGCGCACATTCCTCGGTGAATTATACTCGTTACCAGGCTCTTCCTGGTAACGCAGCTCCGGAGTTTCTGGCTCCACTTACAGCAGAAAAGCTTGTAGTATCGTTCCCAAAACTGTCCGGAGTATTGGCCCAGAAGGTAATGTCATTGCTGAGAGTGCGTAACGCCTAAATCTGACACTTCCGTTTAACCAAAGCGTCCACTAATGTACTCTTCGGCTTCTTTGGTTTGGGGAGAACGGAAAATTTGTTCAGTGGGACCAAACTCCACCAATTTGCCGCGTCGTTTGCCTTCATCGTCCGTTTCTGTATTGAAAAAAGCCGTCCAATCCGCGATTCTTGACGCTTGTTGCATATTGTGAGTCACCGTAATAATTGTGTATCGTTCCTTAAGTTCTAAGCACAGTTCTTCGACCTGTCGCGTAGAAATGGGGTCGAGAGCAGAGCAAGGTTCATCCATCAATAAAACATCGGGCTTCATAGCGATCGCGCGGGCAATACAAAGCCTTTGTTGTTGTCCCCCGGATAACGCCGTTCCTTTATCTTTCAGCTTATCCTTAACCTCTTTCCAGATAGCTGCTTGTGTGAGGGAAGATTCCACTAATTCATCCAGATTTCCTTGATATCCGTTGGTTCTCGGGGCATAGGCAATATTTTCATAAATGCTCTTGGGAAACGGATTCGGCCTTTGAAACACCATTCCCACCTGTCGCCGCAATTTGACGGGATTCACTTGCGGATCGTAAATATTACGGTTGCGGTAAATGAGTTTCCCTTCCACCTTGGCACCAGGGATTAAATCATTCATGCGATTGAAGCAACGCAATAAGGTACTTTTGCCACAGCCTGAAGGGCCGATAAAGGCCACAATTTTTTGACGGGGAATTTTGATATAGACATCGACAAGGGCTAAAAAGCCATTGTAATAAACCTTTACGCCTTCTGCATCAAACGCACTATCGTCCGTTTTGAGTTTGGTATTACTGTCAGTCATCTGAAATAGTCTCCTTAATCTTGACAACTCAAGTTAATTAATGGCTGGAATAGCGTTGGCGCAGATAGATAGCGACGCCATTAAGCCCCAAAATCAAGATAATCAGCACAATAATCGTCGCTGCGGCTGCACTGGCAAACCCCGGTTCAGGACGAGTGATATAGCTGAAAATTTGAATGGGTAACGCCATAAATCTTTGGAATAAACCCGGATTAAACGTGAGGAAACTGACAGCACCCACGACCACCAAAGAAGCAGCATCCCCCATAGCGCGGGAGACAGAAATAATCACCCCCGTAAGAATTCCCGGAATGGCATAGGGTAAGACATGGTGTTGAATGGTTTGCCATTTGGTAGTTCCCAGTCCATAGGAAGCATTTCTCAGGGAATCGGGAACGGCGCGGATGGCCTCCCTCGCCGTGACGATAATGACAGGTAAAGACAATAGGGCAAGGGTTAATGCCCCCGAAATCAAGGTAGGCCCAAACCCTAGTAAATAGTTAAAGACCCCTAAACCCAGCAAGCCATAGACAATAGAAGGAATCCCCGCTAAATTCCCGATATTTATCTCAATCACGGCAGTCCACCACTTTTTAGGGGCATATTCCTCTAGGTACAAAGCAGCCCCTACCCCAATGGGAACCGCAACCAGAAGGACGATTAGTCCCAGAAAGAAACTCCCAATAATGGCTGGACGGATACCTCCGCGTTCGGCAAAACGGGAAGGCGTTTCCGTGATAAACCCCGGTGTTAGCAATCTGCCAAGTCCATCATGAAGGATATTAAGAACCAGTAACGCGAGGACAAATAAACCGATGAGTAACCCAATTAAGAAGAGATACTCAAAGACTTTACCGATCGCTTCTCGGCGTTCTAGGTTATCGGTAAATTCGGCAGTGTTGACGGAATTGTTTGTTTGAGTTGATTTAACCATAGCAATCAGTCGTATTTTTCCTTAAAGCGACTAGAAATCCAGAAGCTGGCCATATTGAGAGACAATGTAATCACGAAAAGAACTGCTCCCACCGCATACAAAGTCTTAAAACTGAGGCTACCCCTGGGACTATCTCCCCCCGAAATCTCCGCCATAAAAGCGGTCAGGGTGGCGACGGATTCCATGAAATTGACGGTGATGCGAGGCTGCGATCCAGCCGCAATCAAAACGGTCATGGTTTCTCCCACTGCGCGGGAAACGCCTAAAATAATCGAAGCCATAATCCCAGACAAGGCTGACGGAAGCACCACTTTAAAAATGGTTTCTAGTTTGGTAATGCCCAAGGCATAGGAACCTTCCCGCAGAGAACGGGGAACCGATTGAATGGCATCTAAGCTGATCGAACCGACGGTGGGGGTGATCATAATGCCCATCATTAACCCAGCGCTGAGGGCATTAAAAATCTCTAAGGGGAAAAGATGCCGCAGAACCGGAGTGACAAAGAGCAAAGCAAAGTAACCATAAACTACTGTGGGAATTCCGCCCAATAACTCCACAGCAGGGCGTAACACGGCTGCCACTTTCGGTTGGGCATATTCACTCAGGTAAATGGCTGAAGACAACCCCAAGGGAACCGCCACAGCCATAGCGATCGCAGAGGTTAAAAACGTTCCGTTCAGCAGTGGCCAGATGCCAAAATGGGCCTCGGCAAACAGCGGAGTCCATCGGGTATCCAGAAAAAACTGGGCTAAAGAAACTTCTTGGAAAAAACCCAAAGTCTCTTGGAAAATGATCCAGACAATACCAAAGGTTGTGGCAACAGACACGAAGGCGCAGGCAAATAAAACCGCGCCAATAATCTTTTCTGGGACATCTTCCGAACCCTTCTTAAGCAAGGAGTCATCCGCAGCGAAAAGGGAGTCATCAAAGGAACTAGGAGTTAGGGTCATGGGCTTGAGATTTCCTCCTTAAATAAAGTTAGTAATGGGTTCACCGGGTTTGGCTTTTTTGAATTTCGTTCCGGTTTCACGCCGCTCAAATTTTTGCTTAGTTTTCACATAAGCTTCATCGGGTAACGCCACATAGCCGACACCATCTACCCATTTCCAAGAATTTTCTAAATAGAATTTCACGAAGCTTTCCAGGGAAGGATTGGTTTCAAGGGCTTTTTTATTGACGTAGATAAAGAGGGGGCGAGAGAGGGGGCTATAGATATTTCTCAGGACGTTATCAAGGGGAACTGGTTTAACACATTTTCCATCCGCATTTTCAATCGCCACCCCGTTCAATTTGTCTTGGTTTTGGAGCAAGAAGGCAATTCCCAGATAAGCCACTCCCGATTTATTGCCAATCACCCCTTGAACGAGGGTATTTTGGTTGCGGCTGGGGGTAAAGTCGGTACGGCTATTTTTCCTTTTACCCGTTACGGCTTGGGTGAAATAATCAAAGGTTCCTGTATCGGAAGGAGGGGCAAACAGCAACAGTTTTTCGTCGGGAAAGTCGGGATTGATTTGCTTCCAACTGGTAATCTTGCCTTCGGATTTGGCATTCCACATTATGTCTAATTCTTTAATCGTTAGACATTTGGCAAAGTTATTTTCCTTATTAACCACTACCGCAAGACCATCAAGAGCCATCGGCAGTTCAATAAATTCGATTCCTTTGTCGGCACATTTTTTGATTTCTTCCTCTCTAATGGTGCGAGAAGCCCCGGCAATATCAAGGTTTCCAGCACAAAACTTGCTAAACCCTCCCCCTGTGCCGCTGGCAGCGACGCTTACTTGGGCATTGGGATAAATTTTTTGGTATTCTTCGGCGACGGCGAGGGAAACGCTAAAGCCCACAGCACCACCATCAATACTGATTTGCTGTTCCTTCTCTCCTGAATTGCCACAACTCGTCATCAGGTTGCCCATGACGATGAGAGGGATTAGGTAAAACAAACGAGAAAATTTCATAGCATTTGAGTGTAAGTTTGGAAAAATGAAAGTGAATTAGGCGTTTAGGTTCAGAACTTTCCCTTAATTTGGTCAAAGATGGCACCGTTTGCAAAAAACTGCTCTTTGATCGAAGGCCACCCTCCTAAATCTTGAGCATTGAACAAAGTTTTAATTGGGGGAAATTGCACCTGTCCGCCTTGAGCGATAAAGGGATTGACCGAACGGTAGCCTAATTTGGCGAATTCTTGCTGAGCTTCGTCTGAATAGAGAAAATCTACAAAGGCTGCTGCCACTTCTCTCGTTCCATGCTTATCAACGTTTTTATCAACTATTGCCACGGGATTATCGATAGAGATATTGAGGGGAGGAACAAAGTAACTGGTTTTTGGTCCGTTCGTTCCAGCTAAAATCACTTCATTTTCATAGGTGATTAAGGCATCTCCCTGACCTTGTTGGAAGAATAAGTCGCTGGCTTCGCGGGCATCTTTGGTTAGGGTGGGAATCTTTTTATAGATTTTGCCGACAAAATCAAGGGCTTGTTGAGGTTCGCCTCCTTCTTGGGTTACTGACCCCCACAGACCTAAAAATTGCCAAACGCCAATACCCGATGTTTGAGGATTTGCTGCAATCACGTTTACATCTTCTTTGGCTAAATCTGCCCAAGTTTGAATATCTTTGGGGTTGCCTTCTCGGGTGACAATTGCCGCCACAGAATGACTAACTACTCCCCGTCTAGGAACTCTGTCCTCCCAGCCAAAATTAATCAAACCAGCTTCTTCGATGCGAACCACATCCAATGGGAGGGCAAGATGCACCACATCGGCTTCTTGTTTGCCAGCAATGATATCGTCGGTTTGCGCTAAAGACCCGCCATAACTGCGTTCAAAAATGACGTTTTGGTTGTGCTCTTTCTTCCACTTTTCAATAAATTTAGGGACGATTTGGTCATGGGCCGCTTTCGTCACTGAGAAGGAAACTAGGTTGAGCTTGACCTCGCTTTGATTGGCCCCACTCGCGGCAGAGCAAGCAGCAATTGACGCAGTTAGAATTATACCTAGTAAAAACAAGACGATGTACGCTTGGACTGAGCGTCCTAGATGCTGGGCTTTTTTGAGAAATTTCCCTGAGAATCGCACCAATTGGGAACTGGCTGCGATCGCAAATTTTAGAGACTGAACGATCGAAGTCACTGAATTTTGCCAAACTTGTTGTTGATTCACCGATACTTTTTCTTTAACTACGGTATTTCTATCAAGGTTTCGTAGTTACTCTGAGGAGTATAGAGTCATCAAATTATAGTATTCAGTTTTCTTAATATTTTCTTAATAAACTCTCTTAACCTAGCGCTACCATGACAAAGAGTCCAAACTCACACCCGCCCGCCGTGGTCGCTAAACAGTTAGAACTGACTAACTTTAAAAACCTGGAGGCAGAGCCTCAAGAAATGGGTTCCCCGGTAGAACCTGGGAACGAGAAACCAACAAAAAAGCACCTTAAAAAAAAGTGCTTTCATGAATATGAAATTTCCGTATCTGACGAAACTTTTATGAGTAATTCCGGGGAGTGCGCGCACCGGCAGATGCTCCTACCATAGAAGCAACTAAACCCAATAGTGAGCCGAACAAAAACGACCAACCAGCTTTCGCGGCATTACCAGCAATATTGCGAGCATCCTGAGCAGATACGTTAGGTGCTCGGTTCGGCAAATCGACCCCGCCCTGCTGCGCTTGATTAATTGCTTCTCCCGCATTCGCAGCTATTACGCCAAAAGTACCGGCCACGCCATTTGCTAACAGCCAAGAGCCAATTGTTAAGGTAGTTGCCCACAAAATTGCTCCGTTTAAAAGTGCTGTGTTGCGGTTCATCGGGCCGCAAGCGCGAGCAGTTACCCAACCGCCAACAGCCAAGCTAATTAACAAACTAATAATTGACCAAATTCCGACGCCGGTACCCACGTCGCCTGAAATACTGCGCGGAGCTCCTGAACCAGCAATGCTGCTCAACCCGATCGCAGCGCCCAATGCACTTAACACCAGTTGTGTGCCGATCGCAATTACCAAACCCGAAAAAATCGGACCCCAACGTACTCGATCGTGGTATTCCATCACTGAATTTACTACCACGGGTTCAGTACCAACGTTATCTACAGGTCTATTTACGTATGACATAGGTTTTTCTTTCCTCTTAGAGTTGCTTTAATTTTTAACAATCTTTCACCTAAGCATTGATTGTGGCTGAGATTGATAAAAACTATATCTGCCTGGGGAAATAACCAGTATCTATGTCTGAAGAAAGAAACGAAAAAGTCATCCGCCGCCAGCCACCCGCTATTAGCTAATGACTGATGACTGATGACTTATGACTATTTTATCCCGTTAGAAAAGTTCCCGGATGTATACAGGAAATGCGGACGTATACAGAAAATACAGCTTAACGCAATCTTACAGCCGTTCCAACGGCAGTAATCAGCAGCAAAGCCCCGCTGGAGTCTACATTAATCGTGCCGGTGTCCACTTCCACCCCGATTACGGCATTGGCGCCCAGGCGCTGCGCTCGTTTTTCCAGTTCCGCGAGGGCATCTCGCTGTCCTTTGAGAAACACTTCCTCGTAACTGCCGGTGCGCCCGCCGATGATGTCGCGAATTCCCGCGAAGAAATCTCGCAGGGCGTTGGTGCCGTAGACAACCTCAGCAGTTACTATTCCCAGGTAAGATTGAATTTCTGCTCCTTGGATGATATCAGTTGTTGTTACAATCATCAGTTGGCCTCAGTCGCGAAAATTTTGAGTGGGTCTTGTTCTGTAGATTTACTACATCTCGCCGCTCAAAAATTCCTGGTAAACCCTAAGCTGTCAGCTTAACAAGGTGACAGCCCCTCGCTCTTTCATTCCACACACTCTTTGAAACAAATGGCCGTGTACAAACAAAGTCTCTTGGTATTCAGTACGTTGCTAGTAGCAGGATTCGCTGTCGCAGCGCCGCAGATAGCGCTCTCAGCAGAAACATTCGTTCAAGTCAACCCTCAAAATGATTCAAATTTAGATGCTCTGCTGCGACAAGGGCGCGAGTTTGTAGATTTAGGAGACTACAGTAAAGCGATCGCCATTTATCAGGAAGCGGCGCGTTTAGATACAGAAAACCCGCGCATTTTTTCTGGTATTGGCTATTTAGAAGCGCGTCAGGGCAACTATCAAGCCTCAGTAGAATTTTACCAACAAGCGATCGGTCTCGAACCGAACAATGCGGACTTCCAATACGCATTAGGATATGCTATGGCGAATTTACAAAACTATCCCGCTGCAGCCACAGCTTATCGCCGCGCCGCTGTGCTCGATCGCAAAAATGTCAATGCCCGAATCGGTCTCGGAGTGGTACTCTTTCAGCAAAAAGATTACAGCGGTTCTTTTAAAGCATATCAAGAGGCGATCGCCCTCGATCCGAAAAATTGGCAAGCTTATTCTTCAATGGGTTTAGTATTGATCCAGCAGGGAAATTTTGCCAGTGCTGTCACCGTGCTCCAACAAGCAGCCGAACTCGCTCCCAAACAAGCCGGTGTCCAGTTAAAATTAGGAACTGCTTTGCTGCGTGCCGGCTATACTTCCGAAGGGCTAGCTGCTTTTGAAGAAGCTGCCAAATTGGAGCCCCGGAATCCAGAAGTGCAGCTAGAAATTGGCGAACTTCTCCAGACACAAAACGATTTTGACGGAGCGCTTATAGCTTATCAGCGGGCTATTGCGGTGCGACCCAATTTAGTGGAAGCACACGCAGGAATTGGGAAAATTCAACTGGAAAAACAAGATTTTTCAGGAGCTATTACCACTTTTCGGCGAGTGATTAAGCTTGACCCAAACCGGGCGGAAGCTTATTACAATATGGGTACGGCACTCAAAGCACGCGATCGCAAATCCGAAGCAATTGAAGCTTTTAAACAAGCCCTCGACACTTACCGCCAGCAAGGCAACAATGATGGTGTACAAAAAGCTGAGGCGGCGCTCCAGCAACTAAAGTAATATGTCTCAATGTACTAATAGGTAATTGAGTAGCAGTTTTGAGTGTGGAGTAAGTAATTTTCCTAGGGTTTAACTCCTTCCACTCGCAGTGTTGCCAGGAAAAAAGCCATCTCAAAACTGTTTCTATTACCTATTCCCTATACCCTTTCCTCTTTCTTCTTCCTTGTTACTTGTTTGCTTGATTTTTTAATTGTATGCAGATAAATGTGGCTAAATATAGTACAATATTGGCGCGATTTTAGAAAGGCGCTCGCTCTGTAAGTTTAAAAAGAAATAAAGGCGATCGCACAACAGCATTTTGTCAAAGCTCCATCTTTTGTAAGATGTTAAAATGGCTTACTGACAATTAATCTATTTCCATTGGTAGAGACGGCAAACTTGTTAACATTTGTAAAATAAGCAAAATATCCTATCCCTAGAGCTTCATCTATGCAAACGTATGATGTCATTATCATAGGCGCGGGTCACAACGGACTGGTCTGCGCCTCTTATCTCCTCAAAGCTGGATATACTGTCCTATTGTTAGAAAAACGTTCGGTTCCCGGCGGTGCGGCCACTACCGAAGCTGCGATTCCCGAATTACCGGATTTTAAATTCAATTTGTGCGCGATCGACCACGAGTTTATCCATTTAGGGCCAGTTGTAGAAGAATTAGAACTGGAAAAATACGGTTTAGAATATCTTTTCTGCGATCCAGTGGCCTTTTGTCCGCATCCCGATGGCAAATATTTCTTAGCGCACAAATCAGTAGAAAAAACTTGTGCTGAAATTGCCCGCTACAACGAGCGCGATGCTAAAAAATATGCCGAATATACAGACTTTTGGCAGCGGGCTTTAGGTGCAATGGTTCCGATGTTTAATGCGCCACCAAAATCCATCATAGATATTCTGGGCAACTACGATATTGCAAAGATCAAAGATTTATTGTCAGTCATCGGTTCCCCCGACAAAACGCTGGACTTTATTCGCACGATGCTCACCAGCGCTGAAGACCTTCTCAACGAGTGGTTTGACGAGGAATTTATCAAAGCACCCCTAGCAAGATTAGCCGCAGAACTCGGCGCGCCTCCTTCGCAAAAAACCCTGGCTGTAGGCGCAATTATGCTAGCAATGAGGCACAATCCCGGCATGGCAAGACCGCGCGGAGGGACGGGTGCATTAGTGCAAGCGCTGCTCAATTTAGTCAAAAGTTATTCAGGTGTGGTACTTACCGACCAGCACGTCGAGAAAATATTAGTTGATGACGGTCGCGCTGTGGGAGTTCGAGTTGCCGGCGGCACGGAATACCGCGCTACAAAAGGTGTCATTTCTAATATTGATGCTAAGCGCTTATTTCTGCACTTAATGGATTCCAGCGATGTTGACAGTGCCGACCCGGATTTGCGGGAAAGATTGGAGCGCAAAATTGTTAACAACAACGAGACTATTCTCAAAATAGACTTAGCTCTCAATGAAATGCCCAAGTTCGATCGCTGGAATCATCGGGACGAGTATTTAATGGGTTCGGTTTTAATTGCAGACTCGGTGAGACACGTTGAAATTTCTCACAGCGACCCTTCAATCGGCAGAATCCCCGACTCTGACCCATCGATGTATGTAGTGTTTCCGACGGTACGAGACCCGTCAATGGCTCCCCCCGGACATCATACAGCTTGGATTGAATTTTTTGCTCCTTACATGATCGAAAATGCTGAAGGAACCGGCCAGCACGGTACGGGGTGGACGGATGAGCTGAAAAACAAAGTTGCCGATCGCTGTATTGACAAATTGGCAGAATATGCACCGAATATCAAGAAGTCAATTATCGGCCGCCGCGTGGAAAGTCCGGCGGAATTGGGAGAACGTTTGGGGGCTTTGAAGGGGAATTATTATCACGTTGATATGACCCTGGATCAGATGATCTTTTTCCGTCCTCTGCCGGAGTTGGCTAATTACAAAACGCCGATCGACGGTTTGTTTCTGACGGGGGCGGGAACGCATCCGGGCGGCTCGATTTCGGGTATGCCGGGACGCAATACCGCTCGCGTTTTCATGCACTCGCAGCAGCCTTTCGCCCAGACTTTCGCAGATGCGGCTAATACTCTGAAAGCGAAGGGTAAGTCGGTATTTCGGAGTAATGAGAAGTAAGATTTTTAGGAACCGCAGATGAACGCAAATAAACGCAGATGAATCACATCTGCGTTTGTTTTTATTGAGATCAGTGGGGGAGTGCGATAATTTTTTCTGGTTGATGCCCTGTGAAGGGCAAACGATTTGCGATCGCCCTCAATACCCTTTGTAAATCCTGTGCATCTTTCGCGCTTGGTGGCGACGGTTGGCGTTTCATCAAATCTGTTAAAATATTTTGTGATCATAGAGCATATTCCATCGATAAAATTCTCAATATTAGAAGAACAAGTTAACACTGCAAGCATTTTTGAACTTAGTATTGCAGCCAAACCTCTAATTTAGCAAAACAGGCGAGTCGCTGGTAGAAGTCGCTCCCCATCTCCGAATCAGGGCGATCGCCGCCGATCCCCCAGCATCTCGCATTCTCCTTAATTCATACTTTATGCGGATGAAAACGCTGGCCCCAAGTTGAGAAACTGAGAAGTGGCGTTACCCTTTTTTTAGCGATGGCAAACCGAGTTTTGATTGTCGGTGGGCGGGGACGAATTGGCAGCAGCGTTGCCCAAGACCTTGTTACCCATACCGATGCAGAAATTACTATTACCGGACGCAACCCTGAAGGCTCTATTACGCCGGAATTGCCACCGGATAGGGTGCAGTATCAAGCTTTAGATTTAGCAGACAGTGCAGCCCTGCACCAAGCGGTTTCATCCTCTAACCTCGTCGTTCACTGTGCTGGGCCTTTTCACTACCGAGACGCTAGTGTATTAAAAACTTGCATAGAAGCAGGTGTTAATTATACTGATGTCAGCGACAGCCGCAGTTTTACTCGCAGAGCTTTAGAATTGCGCGAAACAGCTAAAAATGCTGGGATTACGGCTATTATTAATACGGGGATTTTCCCCGGTGTGTCTAATAGCATGGTGCGCCGAGATGTGGAACAATTAGATGAAGCAGAACACATCCATTTGAGTTATGTAGTCGGAGGTTCTGGCGGCGCTGGCGTTACCGTCATGAGAACTACTTTTTTAGGCTTGCAAACTCCTTTTGAGGTTTGGGAAGAGCGCAAGTGGCACCAAGTAAAACCCTACAGCGATCGCGAAACAATTGAATTTCCCGCGCCCTACGGTAAAACAGGGGTTTACTGGTTCGATATGCCGGAAGCAATCACTTTGCCCGAAACTTTCCCCGTCAAATCAGTGGTGACTAAATTCGGTACGTCTCCCGACCTTTACAATCACCTTACCTGGTTTGTTGCCAAGTATTGGCCTGCTAGCTGGCTCAAAAATAACTCCGTGATTGAATTTCTCTCCTACGTCAGTTATGGGATGACCAGTGTTACTAATAGTTTTAGTGGGGTTGGTGTGGCCGTGCGATCGCAAGTGACTGGTCTCAAAAACGGTCAACCCGCTAAAGTTTGCTCGACAGCGATACACCCCAATGCTGCCGTCGCTACTGGCATTGGTACTGGCAGCATCGCTCAATTAATGTTAGAAGGTAAACTGGAAAAACCTGGCATTTGGTCTGTCGAACAAGCTCTTTCTACTGAGCTATTTGAACGCGCTATGCAGAACAGAAAACTAGACATAGAGCAGGTAGTTTTGTAGTTACTTAGGTTATTGATAGCACTTTAAAATGTTGGAAAATGGGATTTTGGCCCGAACTGCTAAGACGCGAAACACGCGCCGAAAGAGAAGAGTCAGGGGCTTCGTAATTGATGGGAAAACCCCTAGATAGGGTTCCTCGCAGGAATTGCGATCCCCTCTCATACGAGATGAGTTCCGCTTGTCTAACTAATCTATCTTTTGGTAGAAGTAATAGTAACAAGCAGGCGCTTAAGATATGGGACATCACGGGAAACATCCCTTTTGGCTCGCTTTAGATGCGGTAGCTGCGACAAAGATTGCGCTTGAACCAAGGTAGTCAATGTGCGATCGCAGTGAAGGGGCGACAAACACCATAATTTTTGCGGAAAAATACGAGGAGAAGTTGATATGAAGCGGGTTTTAAAAGCTCTAGGACAAACATTGAGCCAAAGCATTTTGCTGGTCTGTACCCTGGCGTTCATTGGTTTGCTAAGTCTAGCGATAGTACCCAGTCAGGCTGCTTACGCAGGTCAAGACAGGAGTCAGGCGCAGCCAGAAGCTAGAATTACTGACCCCGCAGAAAGTTTCGAGGATCTCAATCCCCAAGCAGCTTACGAAGAAATAGTCAAAACCTCTCAAAATCCTGCAAAGGTCGAGAAAGCTTACGACGAAAGCTTAAAGGAGTACAAGGGAGAACACCCGCAAGAAGGCATAGTTCAAAAAGCTGAAGATTTGATCGAAAAAGTCACGGGCAACTAATAAATCAAGAGATTTATATCTAACTCAAGTTGCTGGTAAATACACAGCTTCAGTGAGTAGACAATGAAGCCGCTGTCAGAACTTACTTGAAGATAATTATCTAGGGTGCGCCTCGGCGCACCTTATCGCTTGAAAGTAGCGTGTAAAACTCGTTTGTGAGTCGAGAAGTATTTTATCCTTTCCCTCCTTTTGAAGCTAGCAGCTTCAGCCTTAAGGCAGATGAATAGATATGAATTTAAAAGGTAAATTTAATAATAGTTACATTTAGATAAAAGGAAAAAAATATCATGAGCGATGACAAAAAAACGGTACATGAACCTGATGCTAACCTAGACCCGATTTCCGGCGAAAAAGGGGCTCATCCAGTAGGAACCGGTATTGGTGCGGCGAGTGCGGGTGCTGCGGGTGCTGCGATCGGCGGTGCCATCGGCGGGCCTGTAGGAGCAGTTGTCGGCGCTGTTGTGGGTTCGTTTAGCGGCGGTTTGGTGGGCAAAGGTGTGGCCGAGGCGATCGACCCCACGGTAGAAGATGCTTACTGGCAAAGCAACTACAGTTCTCGTCCTTACGTGGACACGAGCGCGACTTACGAAGACTATCAGCCTGCATACCGCACCGGTTATGAGGGATACAGCCGCTATGGCGCTACTGGTAAGAAATACCACGAGATCGAACCGGATTTGCAGCGCGACTACGAAACAAATCGCGGTAAGTCTAATGTGACTTGGGAAAAAGCTAAGCACGCCACGCGGGACGCTTGGGATCGGGTGGAACGCGCTGTTCCTGGTGACATTGACAAAGACGGCCGCTAAGGGCTTACGCCAAGTATTTCTCAGTCTTGGAGACACACAAACTCAAGCGTTCCGGTTATTTTTAGCCGGGTACCGGAATGAAGAGAAGTGTTCGATCAAAAAAAACCCGGCTGCTGCGTTCTGGACTGTTGTTGATAGATGGCACAGTTTTTAACGCGAGTTTAGCGAAGTTTTTGGGGATTTTCAGCCCCTCTCTACATCGGAGAGGGTATTTTTATGATCCCTTGAAATCGCATTTTTCAGCACGATTTTTATTTCACAGGACTGTTCGCTGTGATAACTCGCTAGAGACGTAGAGGCTTGGTTGTGCGGGACGATCGCACTCCTAAAAAATGCTTTTTACAAAATCGGGATGCTTCCGTTTGAGATTAACATTTTTTTTTGACTATTAGCCTTAAAATTAAACTTATTCACGACTGAGGCATCGATCGCATATTTCTGTCATTTTTCGCGATGCGCTTTCTTCAATCGCAGCCGGCTCGTAAAGTGTCGGTGGCTTCAAGTCCGATAATTGTTAATCTAAATCCTCTCATTCAAAATTGGTATTACTTGTGGATGAAATGTTGGAAAGAGCTTGGACACTCAAGCAAAATTTAATTGACTTTGTGCTGGATGCTGAGGGAGAGTTGGCGGTAGCTTTGGAAGCTTATGCTGCAGCTCGATCGACCGGCGAGCGCTACGATATTGCTCAGCAAAATCAAGTGATTGACAGTTTTACCATCGAAGGTAAAGTCGGAGAGAAAACGCCGATCGACCTATTTGTCGAAAGTCAGCCGGATTTAACCCAGAGCGAGCGTAGCTTACTCGAAAGTTGGGAGCACAGAAGCTTCACGGGCTTATTTGAAATCACTCAACTTTCCCCCGACAGGTTTGAACTGATGAACTGGCTGACGGCTAAGCACTACGTTGTCAAGCCCAACAGTCCTAATTTTCTTGCAGAAATGTCTCGCTTTAAGTTAGGAGAAATCTTGCTGGCTCGGATTTCTCCCCTTACCGATGACTGGTGGATACTTTCGAGCTCTCCCATTTTGAAAGGGAAATTGGGTAAGCCGAAGTTGGCGGTGGCGATCGGCAATTTCAAGCAAAATCACAACAAGAACCTGTACAGCGATGCCCCGGAATTGTTAGAGCAAGCTTGGCAGTCAGTAGAAAAGTACCATGAAGATTTTACCGAATTTTTTGGTAGTGATGAATTGACGCTATCGGGGTATCACCTGAATAAACAGTTGGCTGAATTTCAGGAATTCATCACTAAAAAACGCCTAGCGGATATCGGCGTTGATGGAAGTAAATCTTTGGCTGATATCGTTGAAGATGCCGGAGTCGATCGAGAAGAAGTCAAAGCAGCAGCAATCGCGGCGGCTGGTGCCGATGCTAACGCAGTTGAGGTAATGCTCGACAGCAATGCTAGTTCAAAAATGGTAATGCCGAAAGTCGAATTGCCCGATCGCTTCAAGAAAGCCGAACAGGTGACAGCACTTTCTCATCCTCGCTGGGGACAAACCTTTTTGTCTACCTACGCTCAATTTACTGCACTGCTATCTGCTGAAGACTTTTCAACCGTTCCCGGTTACGAAAAGCTGGTGCGTAACTATCTCGAAGATCCTGCAATTAATGCCTGGATTTGGCAACGGTTAGCTAAAGTTAATCCAGCGAAATTAGAACAAATTTTGCAAACTGTATTGCAACGTACAGACTTTCAGCTCGATCGCGATTTAGATGCCTTGCTGCAAGAGTTTAAAAAACCTTTAGAACCCGAACTCCCGGAAATTGCCAGCGTTCCCGTGCACCTGCACAACTTATTTCAGGAAGCTTTAGGCGAAGTTAATAAGTCAAAGTCTAAACCGCAGGAGAAAAAGAAAAGCTCTAAAGGCTTTAAATCCTAAGCAACTAAGTTCGTGGCATATTCCTACACGCTATGGTATCGCATACAGTGTAGGCTGCTCGCCAACTCCACCTCATGCTATGGGCTAACGCGCCGGCTTTGCCGAGGGATACTCGATGAGATTGCCACAGCCAAGGGAAAGCAGGAAGAGAATGGCAATTTCAAGTGCCAGTGCGATCGACCCTAGCCATTTTGGGCGCGTTAGTCTGCATCCCTCAGATAATAAACCATTAAACAAGCTCACAGCTAGCTGTGAGCTTATGGCCCGGTAATATTACTCAAATAGCTTTGCAGTCAGGACTTTAGTTTTTCTTCACCGCGATCGAAAGAACTGAAGTCCTCACTACAAACACTTTTTTTAATCTTCAACTCGTCGGACAGCCATGCGTTGCAGCGGCAGGCTGAGTATGCTAGAAGCAGTCAACAAGTAAGAAAGAACAGTAGTCAGCTTCAAACTGAGCAATAACCAGCTATCTTCTGGTAGGTGAAGTTTCAGCCCGAAAAAAGAGATGCAGTACACTATCCAGTAAGTAAAGCTCATCTTGATTAGGATTTCTTCGCTCAAAGTGCGATCGTCCGTTGGCTGCGAGTTGCGATTATCACCCAGCAGGACTAGACCCGCAATAGAAGCCACAAAAGAAACCATAACGAGATAGTCATGCCAGTTAAGCTCAACCATTTCTAAACTCCGCTTTTATCCGAATTTTTGGAATCAGACATCAGTCTAAAGGATAAGTTTTCCCGGTCAAAGCAATAGTTACAAATTGAAACAGCCGCAGTTACAAATCGCAATGAAAATCAACCGCAACCACCAGCCACAGGCTCGTTTAGTCAGTCGCCAAGGACAATTCCCCTTAAATATTGTCAAGTTGGGAGTACCCCGCCTGCATTTTGCCGACCTCTACCACAGGCTGCTAACTCTTTCTTGGCCGCGATTTTTCATCCTGATTTGTCTCTCCTATACAGTCACAAATTCTTTATTTGCCTTAGCTTACTTGGCGGGAGGAGATTGCATTGCTAACGCGCGGCCGGGTTCTTTCCCAGATGCCTTTTATTTCAGCGTGCAAACAATGGCGACGATCGGTTACGGCGCCATGTATCCGCGCACGGATTACGCTAATACTATAGTCGCTATCCAAGCGCTTTTTGCTTTGTGGGGAGTGGCGATGGTAACGGGACTGGCTTTTTCGAGATTTTCTCGACCAACAGCTAGAGTTATCTTCAGCCGCGTAGCTGTGATAGCTCCTTTCAACGGTGTTCCGACTCTGATGTACCGCACTGCAAATCAGCGTTTTAACCAAATTTTAGAAGCGCAGCAGCGAGCTACTTTGATCCGCAACGAGGTAACAGCGGAAGGAGAATTTATGCGGCGTTTTTACGATTTGCAATTAGTGCGAAGTCACTCTCCGGTTTTTGCCTTAACTTGGACGGTTATGCACGCAATTGAGGAGAGCAGTCCTTTGTACCAACTTACTGCCGAAGACTTGATGGAACAGCAAGCGGAAATTGTAATTACGTTAACAGGAATTGACGAAACAGTTTCGCAAACTATTCATGCGCGACATTCTTTTGTGGCGTCTGAAATTATGTGGAATATGCGGTTTGTAGATATTCTTTTGAAATCGGCGACGGGAGGGCGGGTGGTTGATTATACTCGGTTTCACGATGTGAAGCCTGTTGAATGAAAGTTTTTAGTTACATTGTTCTCGGGTTTGGTGTGCAGTCCGCTAGGATTGGTAATTAAATATATTGAATACAATTTGGGATGGTAAGTGCTAAAATAGTTTGAGGATTGACCAAACCTATATTTGTTTACTACTTAGTACGAATAACGAATATGACACTAAAAGAATTACAACCGCAACTCCTTGCATTAACTTCCGAAGAAAAAGCTCAAGCTATACAATTACTAGCTCAAAGTTTAAGCAATTTTTGGTCTGGAATTCAAAAGACTCCTGGTGTAATGGGTGGCGAAGCCTGTATCAGACAAACGCGGATTCCGGTTTGGCTGTTGATAAGTTATCGGCGTCAAGGTGCTAGCGATGCTCATATTTTAGAAGGTCATCCCGATCTCAGTGCTGCCGATTTAGTAAATGGTTTTGCTTATGCTGAGGCACACGTTGATGAGATAGACCGAGCAATTAGAGAACAAGAAGAGGCATAAACTGTGGCGCGTATTTATGCAGATGAACAATACCCTCTTCCGGTCGTAAAAATACTGCGTAATTTTGGGCATGATGTCCTTACAGTTCAAGAAGCGGGGAAGGCAAATCAAAAGATTCCTGATGAAGAAGTTCTAGCTTTTGCTGTTAGCACGAATCGCGCAATTGTGACACTAAACCGACCAGATTTTATTCGACTGCACAGGTTAAGTTCTGACCATAATGGGATTATTGTATGCACGAGCGATCAAAATTGGCAGCGGCTGGCGGCGCGGATTAATGAGGCTATTTCTAATCTGGAAACTTTGAGAGGTATGCTGATTCGAGTTAACCGTCCGTCGGACTGAATATAAGTGATAGAATACATCGAGTCTGAAATTCACTTATACTATGCGAATAATTCATACTGCTGACTGGCATTTAGGGCGACGTTTTCGAGGAATTGACCGCACTTTTGAAATTGCGATCGCCCTCGAACAGATTTTGAAGCAAGCAAAAGCCTTAGATGTCGATGCTGTGCTCGTTGCTGGTGACATTTTCGACGTGCCCAACCCTCCCGCTTACGCCGAACGCATTGCTTATAACTTTTTCTGCGAACTCCAAGCGGCAGGAATTCCCGCAATTGCGATCGCGGGTAATCACGATTCAGCCTCCCGCATCGACAGCATCGCGCAATTGCTTTCCCTCGCCGGTGTGCGCGCTTTAGGCAAACCCAGGCTTTCTGCAGACGGCGGCACAATTACTCTTAATACAAAAAGCGGTAAACTTTGCGTGGGAGCGATGCCTTTTGCTTCCGAACAAAGACTGTTAGATGCTAATTCTCTCTGGCAGTCGGGCGATGCCGATCGCCGAAAAGATTACCGCGAAATAGTAGCATATTTACTCGAAGATTTAACCAGCGATTTTAGAGACAATACTGTCAATTTTCTCATGGGACACATGAGCATTGACGGCGCTCGATTGGCAAAATCAGAAGTCGCTTATTACACGCGAGAAAAGTACCTGCTTTCATCGCAAACTCTGCCGCCGGAAGCTCAGTATGTTGCCCTCGGACACATCCACATTCACCAGCGGATTTCTGACACTTCTCCCGCTTATTATTCCGGTTCTTTGATTCAGTTAGATTTTGGAGAAGCGGAACAGGAAAAAGGATTTTGCTTGATAGAAGTTGAGCCGGGAAGTCAGGCAAAGGTGGAATTTAAGCCTGTGGCTTGCCACAAGCCCTTAAAAGTGCTTAAATGTCATAACGACAATCTCGATGAAACTTTACAAGCTCATCAGTATCATCCGGGTTTCTTGAAAGTAATTGTCGAACTGGACAGTCCGCAAATCGGACTTGCCGATCGAGTGCGCCAAATTTGTTCTCAAGCGCTGTTAATTGAACCGCGCTATCCAGATGCAGCGCTAGAACCAACAGAAATAACTAATATCGATCCCAATAATTTCGATCCGGCAGCAGAGTTTTGCAACTATTATCAAAACCGCTTGGGAACGACACCAAAACCGCCAGTATTGGAGGAATTTAAAAATTTGTACAAGAAGTTTCAGGAAACAGTTAACAATTAAATGCGTAAAAAGATACAATCCACAATCCAAAATCTCAAATTTCAAATAGTTTTAAGACTGAAACCCACGCTCAATGTCGCTTGTAGTCGAGTCTAGATCCCCCTAAATCTCCCTCCCGGGGGACTTTGATAATACTCTTGTCCCCCCCTTGTTAAGGGGGGTTAGGGGGGATCGGGAAGACTGTAGAAGGAAGACAGTAGACCTGAATATAACAATCTAAAACCCCAAATCTCAAATCTAAAATCAGTATGCGTCCACTCGAACTTATTCTCGAAGGATTTACCAGCTTCCACCGCGAACAGCGTTTAGATTTTTCTCAACTCGATTTGTTTGCAATTACTGGTGCTACAGGTGCGGGCAAATCTTCACTGTTAGATGCGATGACTTACGCTCTTTTTGGCACGACAACTCGCAGCGGCAAACAAGTAAGTGATTTGGCGAGTCAAGGCAGCGAAAATTTAAAAGTGCAGTTGCGTTTTGCTGTGGGTTCGGCACAGTATCGGGTGACGCGAAGGTGGCGTTTTCGTCCCAAATCTCCCGAAAATAAGGTAATTTTGGACAACTGGCAAAATGGTCAATGGGAAACTTTGGGGACGAGTATTGTTGCTGTTCAAAATACCATTGAACAGATTTTAGGAATGGATTTTGATACTTTTACGCGAGCAATTGTTCTGCCTCAAGGCAAGTTTGATGAGTTTATTAAAGGGGATACATCAAAACGCCGGGAAATTTTGCGGCAGCTAGCGGGATTTGAGATTTTTGAGCAGATGCGGAAGGAAACAAATGAACTCGCAAAGTTGCTGAAACAAGAACGGGAAATGGTGGAAAGGCAGTTAACTGAGTTGAGTGCGCCGACGGCGGATGAGGTGGCTCAAAGACGATCGCAACTTTTGATTTTAGAGCAGCAGTTGCCCCAGTTCGATCGGGCTGTGATGAAAGCTCAGAAGGAGCTAGATGAAGAGGAACAACTATTTTCGCAAATCGCTCGCTGGCAAGAGCTGCAACAAAAACTGACCCAATTAAATGCTAATTCTGCCGAGGTTGCAATTTTAGCACAGCGTTTAGACAGAGCGCAAGCTGCCAATCATTTACAGGGAGATTGGGCTTTAGTGCGATCGGCTCGCAGTCAGTATGAAACTGCCGAAAGTGCCTCCGTGGCAGCGCGAAAGCAGTTAATTAAAGCTCGCTCTGAGCTAGCAGTAGAGCAGCAGCAACTTGACGCGGCAAAAGCGAAAGAAGAGGTGCTAGCGCCACAAATTAAGGCTCGCGAAGATGCTTTAGCTGCTGCTAAAGTATATGAAGAACAGCGCGCTCAATTAGAAAAAGAAGTGGCGCTTGCCCAAAAAATTCAACAGGAAAAACTCCGCTTTTTTCTGGCAGCAGATAAAGACCTGCAAGCTGCTAACACTAAAATTCAAGGCGCGGGTTTTCGAGTTACTCAAGCAGCGGCACAGCTCGAACAGTATGCGCCGGGAGGAAAGCGTTTAGAGCAATTGCAGCAAATTGCACCCTTATTGATGGAATTGCAGCTAATTACCAAGCAGCAAAAGACTCAGCAAGAACAGTTGGAGAAATCTATTGCAGAGAAGGAAAGCGCTCAACAAAATTATGTGGAGGTTGCAACTAATTTAGAAGCAGCCGAAATCCGACTAAAAGAGTGCGATCGCGAGTTAGAAGCGGCCCTAACTGCTAATGCGGAAGCGGCACGTTTAGAGAGTGTTGCTGCTGTCAGAATGTCGCTGAATTCTGGCGATACTTGCCCGGTGTGTGGGGGGGTGCATCCTGAGAGCGATCGGCTCCCTCCTTTGCCCGATTCTAATATTGTCGATGTCGCTGGTTTGCGGCGGAAATTGGCGGATGCAAATCAGGTTTTTCAAGATGCTCAAAGGTTGGCTGCTGAGGGAAAAAGTGCAGTTTCATCCTGCAGGCAAAAAGAGTCTGAAATTGCTCAAATGTTGGAATTAACTGCGAATAAAGTTGCTCAATTGCAGCAGCAAATTACTCAAGTGCTGGAAAATCCTCATTGGGAAAGCTTGGGGTTGCAGCAGGAGTTGGCAATCCTTAAAGAGAGCGATCGCCAATACCGCCAAACTGAACAGCAGTTCCAACTCGCATCATTGGAATATGATAATTTTCAACAAAAATTTAATTTTGCTGTGGCGACTCAAGCAGCTAAACAGCAGGAATATCAAGATGCGATCGCTGAATCAGACCGTCGCCAGCAGCAGTTGCAAAGTTGTGTAAATGCGCTCTATCAAATTACAGAATATCAACCTTATGCTAACTTAGCAAAAGTCTTAGAACAAGACAAGCAAGACTTAGCAAATCTGCTGAAAGTTGCCGAAAAATCCTATCAAACTGCTCAAAATAAGGTTATTCAAGCCGCAGAGAGAGAGCAACAAGCTGGAGAAGCTTTTGGACAAGCCCAGGCTCATAAACAGCAGTTAAACCTGGATTGGTCAGCAAAATTAACAGCGGCTGATTTCACAGAAGAGACTTTTTTAGCAGCGGTTGCGACAGTTAAGGAACAATCAGAATGGGAAAATGCTATTCGCTCTCACCGCGAATCAAAAATTCAGTTAGAGACGCGGGCGAAAGATTTGAGCGAGGCGATCGCAGGCAGAACTACCGATGAGAATACTTTAGCACAAGTGCGATCGGCAAAACATACCGCCCAAGAAAACCTCAAACAAGCCAACAACAACCGCGCTGAACTTTTAGCTTGGATTCAAGTAGCAGCTCAAAATCTCGAACAAGCCGAAAGACTGTCACAGCAAATCACAAATTTCACAGAACAAGAGCAAACTTATCACACCTTAGCGCAAAACCTCAAATCCAACGAATTTCAATCATACATTTTAGAACATTTAGAAGCAGAATTAGTCGGCAGCGCCACCTTAATTTTGCAAGAATTAACCGAAAATCGCTACAAACTAATAAACCAAGACGGCGAATACTGGGTAGCAGATAATTGGAACGGCGGCGAAGCTAGACGAGTGCGTACTCTTTCCGGTGGCGAAACCTTTGCCACTTCCTTATCAATGGCTTTAGCTTTGTCAGAAAAGCTGTCTCAAGGAACTCACTTGGGCAGCTTATTTCTAGATGAAGGATTTGGTACTTTAGATACCGAAACTCTCGAAAGCGTTACTCAAATTTTAGAATCTTTGCGGCAGCGAGACAGGCTGATTGGAGTGATTACCCACGTTCGAGAATTGGGCGAAAGATTGCCCGCACAAGTTAAAGTTTCCAAATCCCCGCAAGGTTCTAAAATAGAAGTACATAGATCCTGAAGCGGAGAAGCGCGTGCGTGAAATAGTAAACTTGCTTAAGGACGTACATTATCACTAAACCTGCCCTACAATTACCTATAATATATGATAAAAAATCACGCGACTCGAATGCAATCGGTACAGTCGCCAATAATTCCAGTAGTTGGCGAACTGATTCGCCAAAATCCGGGAACAATATCTTTAGGACAAGGCGTAGTTTACTACAATCCGCCACAAGAATCATTTGAAAAAATCCCCGAATTCTTCGCAAATCCCGACAATCACAAATACAAAGCCGTGGAAGGAATTCCACAATTACAGGATGCAATCGCAGCCAAACTAAAAACCGATAACGACATAGAAATTAATAGTAAAAACTGCATTGTCGTTACCGCCGGCAGCAACATGGGATTTACCAATGCCCTTCTCGCTATCACTTCGGCGGGGGACGAAGTTATAATCCAATCACCTTATTACTTTAACCACGAAATGGCGGCAATTATGGCGAATTGCCGACCCGTGATAGTAGAAACTGACGCCAATTATCAACTTAATATCGATGCTATAAAAAAAGCAATTACCGACAAAACGCGAGCCATAGTTACCATTTCCCCAAATAATCCCACTGGTGTTGTTTATTCGGTCGAAGCACTCCGGGAAGTTAACGAAATTTGTCGCCGACACAACATATATCACATCAGCGATGAAGCCTACGAATATTTTACTTATAACGGCGTCAAACACTGTTCGCCCGCCGCTTTTCCCAACAGCAGCGAACATACTATTTCTCTGTTTAGCCTCTCCAAAGCCTACGGTTTTGCGAGTTGGCGGATCGGGTATATGGTAATACCAGAACATTTGCTCGTTTCTGTGAGAAAGATTCAAGATACAATCTTAATTTGTCCACCCGTAATTTCTCAGTATGCAGCCTTGGGAGCCTTGCAAGTTGGTAGAGGTTACTGCGATAATTATGTAAGGGCGATCGCATCTGTGCGAGAGATTGTATTAGACGAACTCAATACCATCCAAAATTTGTGCACAATTTCCCCAGCCTGCGGAGCATTCTACTTTTTCTTGAAAGTTGATACTGAAATCGATACAATGGAATTAGTAGAAAAATTAATTCGCGAATATCACGTAGCAGTGCTTCCCGGTACAACCTTCGGCATGGATAGCGGCTGCTATTTGCGGGTTGCTTACGGTGCTTTGGAGAAAGCAACCGCCACCGCAGGTATTAGGAGATTAGTTAAAGGTTTGAAGACAATTTTAAACAAGTAAAATAGGAAATTTAAAAATGGTTGCGACGAACTTGAAAGCAAATACAAATATTCAAGATACCTCCGCTGCAAAACTGGCAGACTTGCGGGATTTGATGGCAGATTACGATTTAGATTGCTATTTAATCCCAGCGGTTGACGAACACTTAAATTTATCAATTCCACCAGCCAAGCAGCGGCGAGCTTGGATGTGCGGTTTTACTGGTTCCGCTGGTGATTTGTTGGTTGGGAAAGATTCCGCTTGGTTGTTTGTGGATTCCCGCTATTACGAACAAGCCGAATTGCAAGTCGATACTGGAATTATTCAAATATCGAAACTCGGCTTAGAAGGAAATTTAACCTTTATTGAAACTTTAGAAAAACTGGCTGTAGAATCGGCCGAAAAATCAAGGAAAATTCGCTTGGGTTTTGATCCGTTTACTGTAGCGACAGAGCAATATCAAAATTGGGTGAAAAAATTTGCAACTGCGGAGATTGAGCTCATACCAATCCGGGAGAATTTGACAGACAAAGTGCGATCGCAAACTCCTTGGCAAACAGCAGAGACTTTACCCGCGATAGATGCAGAGCCCATATTTAGCTTACCTGTATCCCTGACAGGAGAAACCGCCGCCGAAAAATTAGCCAGAGTCAGGGAAGCGATGCAAAAAGCCAACATCGATGTGCTTCCGATTACCAACCTCAATCAAATAGCTTGGCTGTTCAACCTCCGAGGCTCGGATATTCCCCACATTCCCATTTTCATCTCCTATGCCATTGTCACCACAGATTCAGCGTTTTTGTTTACAAATCCCGAACGAATTTCGCTAGAAATCAAGCAAGAATTGCGGGCGGATGTAACTTTGCTTCCCTACGCAGACTATCCGCATACATTAGAAACTTGCGTAAATTTGCCACATAAAGTTCGGGTACTTATAGACCCGAAACACAGCACAGCAGGCACGTACCAGTTAATATTAAACCATCAAGAAGCGCAGTTTTACAACATCGAAATAGTTTTTGAGACACATCCGGTAGAAGGGATGAAAGCTCGCAAAAATCCCGTAGAAATTGAGCAGATGCAATCAGCTAATTTTAAAGCAAGTCGAGCGAAAACTTTGACTTTAAAGTGGTTGACCAAACAGCTAGAAAATGGTAATGCAGTTACCGAGTTTGATGTCAAAGAAAGCATCGAAAATTTTTACCAGCAAGAAACAGATTTTCAGACTTTAACTTTTAGAACGATCGCCGGTGCAGGAGCCAATAGCTCGATCGTACATTACGGAACCCCCAGCCCTGAAATAACGTTAAAACCGGGGGAACTGCTGTTATTGGACTCAGGGGCGCAATATTTAGCAGGTACAACCGACGATACGAGAACAGTAAGTATCGGAGAACCGACGGCGCTACAAATAGAACACTACACCACAGTGTTAATCGCGCACATCAACTGTGCAATGCAGCAATTCCCCAAAGGAACAACGGGAGCGCAATTAGATGCGATCGCCCGTGCGGTATTATGGCAAGAACAGCTAGACTACGGACACGGTACAGGGCACGGAGTCGGCGCGTTTTTAGCCGGTCACGAAGGGCCCAATGGCATCAGCAAATCTGTGCAGTATCCGCTGGAAGCCGGAATGGTAACGAGCATCGAACCGGGATATTACGAACCAGGATGGGGCGGAATTCGCATCGAAAATCTCTATGTTGTCAGGGAAATGCCATCAAAAAACGGTACGGTTTGGTACGGATTTGAATCGCTGACGTATATTCCGTTTGAGCGCAAATTAATAAATGTCGAGCGGCTGTCAAAGACTCAACTAACATGGTTGAATAATTATCACGCTGCTGTAGTCGAGAAATTGGAACCCGTACTTGATGCAGCAACTATTGAATGGTTGAAAAAAGCCTGCGCTGTCTTAGGTTAAGCCTTGTAATTTGTCGCACATTTAACTTGTACACCTATTTTTCGGGAAACTCTTGTGGGGTGGGCACGCGAGCCTGCCCCAAAGGTACAAAATAGCACATATCAGATAGGGACACGGCAGTGCCATGTCCCTACTGTATTTAATCCGATTGAAAACTGCTATAAAGCTGGTGACAGGATTTGAACCTGCGACAGGCTGATTACAAATCAGCTACTCTACCAACTGAGTTACACCAGCAGTGAAAATTAATATAGCAAACTTATAGTCATTAGCGCAACCCCCCCAGCCATTTTTTTTTAAATTCGCTCAAAAGCTCTCCCCGCAAGGGTTAAACAAAAATGCTCTTCCTCTGAGCAATCCCCGATGCTTTTGGGCCCATTCACGAATCGCACCGCCAAATCTTAATTGTCTGATCCGCACTGCCGCTGGCGAGCAAATTGCCCGAAGGTGCGATCGCCACCGAGTACACCGTACCCGAATGTCCCTTAAGACTTGTCAACAACTCCCCCGTCTGCAAATTCCAAATATTAATCGTATTATCATCCCACCCGCTAGCCAAAGTCAAACCGTCCCGACTGATAGCAACCGACTCGCCCCGACTCACATAATTCTGCAAAATATGCACCGCCTCATTCGTTCCTAAATTCGTTACACCCTTTCCCCTTCCAGAATTAGTATTTAAAATCCGCAACAAACTGCCCGTATGCAAATTCCGCAGCTTAATCGTATAATCATTGCTGACGCTAGCCAGAATCTGACCGTCCGGCGCGATCGCCACAGAATTCACCCCAACATTCAACCCGGAAAGAGTCCGCAGCAACTTGCCGCTTTCCACATCCCAAACCTTGCTCGTTGCATCCGAACTGCCACTCGCCAATATTTTACCGTCCGGGCTAAAAACCACTGCATTCACATTGTCAGAATGACCCTTCAAAGTCCGCAGCAACTCACCAGTCCGCAAATTCCAAAGCTTAATCGTATTATCAGCCCCGCCGCAGCTAGCAATTACCGGGCGCTTCGGGTTAATCGCCACCGAATTCACCTCCATAGAATGTCCCGGAAAAGTACACAGCAAATCACCATTGTGCAAATTCCAAAACTTAATGGTTTCGTCCGAACTGCCGCTGACCAACATTTTTCCGTCATAGCTAATCGCAACCGAATTTACGCGATCGGAATGTCCCGTCAGAGTGCCAATTAATTCCGTTGTGTCTAAATTCCAAATCTTAATAGTTTTATCCCAACTACCGCTAGCCAGAATTTTGCCGTCCGGGCTAATCGCCAGAGAATTCACAAACGATGAATGTCCTGGCAGCGTATATACACACCGCCATTTCTGATGTTTTAATTTGTGAGCTAATTCCTTCACCCGCTTAGCTGCCGCCTCAGCTTCCTCTCTGCGTTTGAGTTCAGCCTCTTCCAAACGCTGGCGTTCCGCCCTAGCTTTCGCCTCTCGCAGCGCCAGCCGCCGCATCTCTCCCTTATAGACTATTCGCTGCTGCTCCTGAATTTCTTTAAGAGTTTCAATATACGGTTGGGCCCAATCTTTAGAAAACCATTCCTGAGCAAATTCCGCCTCTAATTTAAATAACTCAGGTTCGTGAGTAAAATCGATATTTAAATAATACAAATCCGCTAAAAAAGCTGCCAATAACTTGTGAATAGTCACAATTATTTGCCGAATAATCCGCAGGCTCAGCTTTTTATCTTTCCCCTCCGCCTCCAACTGGTGATAAACCTCTTCCCAATTCCAAGGCTGCATCGCCACTAGAGAAACGCTCTGATTGATTACTCCCCAAAAACCAACATGAAAATTAACTTCATAATCGCTGATATCGCTGTACAGTATAGCTGTCGGTACGGGAGACAACACCGTCTGCAACCGCTCCACATCAATATCAGAAATCGATTTTTTGAAATAGTCTCCGTAAAACTGAACCGGGCACAAATCTCCATGGGGGGGGTAGTGCTGGTTCAAAAAAGCTCTTAACTTAGCCGGCAGCTCGATATTCAGATTGTGGCGAAACGAATCGGGGCAATCTTCGCTAATTTTTGCGGGAGCAACTAACAGCAGCAATCGGTGCTGTTGCTGCTGCAAAATCTGTTCAGTTTCCTGCCTGCTCAAATTAGAAAACCAGTTGTCCCTATCCCAAATAGTTTGAATTTCGCTCAGCTTAACTCGAATTGCTTCTGATTGAAACTCCCGCATTAAGTCGCGGCAAAGTCGGCTAATTGCCCGCTTATCTCTTACTTCTTGTGCCTTAATTCGATTAGCCCGTTCTTCCTTTACCCTTTCTTCTGCGCCGGCGATCGCGATTAATTCTTGTTCTCTGGCTTGCTGCCGCTGCAAATATCGCACTTGGGCTTTAATCCAGCGCGGGTCTTTTTTGATTTGCTGGTTCAAAGCTGAAGAACCAGAAGGTTCAATTTCTGCATAGCGTTCGTTGACAGCGCTTGCTCCCAATCTTTCTCCCAATTCAGAGGCTACAGGCTTCAACAGTTCAATTAGGGTGTCTGAGACTGGGCGGGGTAAGGACATACCAGTTAAAACTTTTTCTTACTTAACAATACTCCGGACAGTTTTGGGAACCAGACTACAAGCTTTACACGGCAAGGATCATAAATAAAGTCGAATTAAATGCCGCGTAGGGGTGGAGCTGACATTGATTTAATTATCCACAGGGGCTGCGAAGTCCTACAGAATAAGCCATTGGGCTATATAAAAACTGTCCGGACTATTGACTTAAGGGCGATCGCGCGAGTCAGGCATATCTCGCTGGGGCGGGGACTCTTGGCAGGGCTATTAGATTTGGGCGATCGGCCGATGGTATATGTAAGGCGTATCGTGCAGGCGTATCGTAAAGCCGCGCCTGCTTAGCACCTTAACTCAATAATAGTATTTATACGCTTTACATTTTACCCCAAATCTGGATCGAAAGCACCGAGGGAAAAGACATCAGAATATGCGATCAACCCTGAGTTCCTCCAATTCTTTTTTTTTGTTGCCTTTTGACTCGCTCTTGTCTATAATCGTACTTCACAACCATAATTACGGTATTCCGACCCAATAACCGTACTTTCTCTAGAGGAACAAATATAATGAGTCCGTGGCAACGCCTAAATCAACACCTTCGCTGGCGACAACAGTCATCAGCCAGCACAAATCAATCATTTACTGCCCTGAAAAGATTTGTGTCCCTATTTTTAGTCGGAATAACATTAAGTCTGGCCGTTGCATCCTGCGGCCAGGGAACCACCAACAACCCCGCCGCCACTCCAGGAGGTACTACTGCAGGCGGTGCTAGCCCAGCAGCCAACAAAGGCAACGTAGAATTAACCCTAGTATCCTTCGCCGTCACCAAAGCCGCCCACGAAGCGATAATTCCCAAATTTGTAGAACAGTGGCAAAAAGAAAAAGGTCAAACCGTCACCTTCAACCAAAGCTACGGCGGTTCCGGTTCGCAAACTCGGGCCGTAATTGATGGTTTAGAAGCAGACATCGTACACCTAGCCCTCGCCCTCGACACCGCAAAAATCGAAAAAGCCGGACTAATTCAACCTGGGTGGGAAAAAGAAGTTCCCAACGAAGGCATAGTCAGCAAATCGGTAGGAGCAATAGTCACCCGCGAAGGCAATCCCAAAGGCATCACAACCTGGGAAGATTTAAGCAAAGACGGAGTAAAAGTGATTACTGCCGATCCCAAAACATCAGGCGTTGCCCGTTGGAATTTCCTCGCACTTTGGGGCTCGGTTGTTAAAACCGGAGGAGACGAAACCAAAGCATTAGACTTGACTACTAAAGTCTACAAAAACGTCCCAATTCTGACTAAAGATGCCCGCGAAGCCACTGATGTATTTTTCAAACAAGGGCAAGGCGACGCCTTAATTAACTACGAAAACGAGATTCTTCTGGCAGGTGAGAAAGGCGAAAAACCGACTTATACTATTCCCGAAGTCAATGTTTCGATCGACAATCCGATCGCCATCGTCGATAAAAACGTTGATAAACACGGTACTCGCGAAGTCGCCGAAGCATTTGTCAAGTTTCTCTACACCCCAGAAGCTCAGCGAGAATTTGCCAAAGTAGGCTTCCGCCCAGTAGATGCGACAGTAGCGGCGGAACCAGAATTTGTCAAAAAATATGCCCCCATCAAAACCCTATTTACAGCTCAAGACTTAGGAGGTTGGGGAGATATTCAGCAGAAATTCTTCGATGACGGAGCTGTTTTTGACAAAATCCAAGGTTCAATTAAACAGTAAAAAAACAGAAGGCTCAGCTCCCCGACTTCCTCGAAGTTGTCGGGGAGCTAAAAGATTCACTATTCTTGGCAACTCAAAACTATTCACCTATGGCTGTATCATCTCCAACCAGCAACCATGAGTCTCCGATCGACAATATCAAAAAGGCGATCGGCAAAATAACATTACCTTGGGGAATCACCCTAGGCTACCTCAGCTTAATGCTATTGCTCCCAGTTGCAGCAATGCTGCTGAAAGCCAGCACAGCAAACCCCGCCGAATTTTGGGCAATTGCCACCAGTCCGATCGCTCTTTCAGCCTACGATGTCACCTTCTTTACGGCCTTAATGGCGGCATTAATTAACGGAGTATTCGGCACATTAATTGCCTGGGTATTAGTCCGCTACGACTTTCCCTTAAAACGGGTTGTCGATGCAGCAGTCGATTTACCTTTTGCACTGCCCACCTCCGTCGCGGGTTTAACTCTCGCCACAGTTTACAGCGATAACGGCTGGATCGGCGGGCTGTTTGCACCCTTGGGAATCAAGATATCATTTACTCGCTTGGGCGTAGGAATAGCGATGATCTTTATTTCCTTGCCCTTTATCGTGCGGACTGTACAGCCAGTTTTAAACGAGATGGAAAAAGACATCGAAGAAGCAGCTTGGTGCTTGGGTGCTTCTCAATTTCAAACTTTCTGGCGAGTAGTTTTACCCCCGTTATTTCCGTCTATTTTAACCGGAGTTGCACTCGGGTTTTCGCGAGCGGTTGGCGAGTATGGCTCTACTGTAATTGTAGCTTCTAACATACCCTTCAAAGATTTAATCGCTCCAGTATTAATTTTTCAAAGATTAGAACAGTACGACTATGCAGGAGCAACAGTTATCGGCACTATCCTGTTAGGTATTTCCCTAGCAATGCTGTTCGCAATTAATCTATTACAAGCATGGAGAAGACGCTATGACGGCTAATATCAATTCACCTGCTGATTACAAATTTCCGCCTGCGGGTTCTAGTCGGAGTCAGGAGAAAGCCTGGGTAAAACCAACTTTAATCGGAATTGCGAGCGGCTATCTTGCTCTCGTCTTATTCATCCCCATGCTCAACGTTTTTTACCAAGCTTTCCGAAAAGGATTTGAGCCATTTCTTTCTAACTTAACCTCGCCCGATTTTCTGCATGCAGCCCAACTTACCCTGATAATTTCTCTGATAGTTGTGCCTGTAAATACAGTTTTCGGTTTGTGTGCAGCCTGGGTAATTGGTCGCAATAAATTTCCCGGGCGCACGCTATTAATCAGCATTTTAGACGTGCCGTTTGCCATATCACCCGTAGTTGCAGGTTTAATGATTGTACTGCTTTACGGTCGCGTGGGATGGTTCGGGCCGTGGCTGGAGGGGGCCAATATCAAGGTTATTTTTGCCTTCCCTGGAATGGTGCTGGCTACTGCTTTTGTTACCTTGCCTTTTGTGGCCCGCGAAGTAATTCCTGTTTTGGAAGAAGTGGGTACAGATCAAGAAGAGGCGGCGAAAACTTTGGGAGCAAATGACTGGCAAATTTTCTGGAATGTCACGCTTCCCAGTATTCGCTGGGGATTGCTTTACGGAGTAATTTTGACCAATGCTAGAGCAATGGGAGAATTTGGAGCCGTCTCTGTGGTATCGGGAAATATTGCTAAAAAAACGCAAACTTTGCCTTTGTTTGTAGAGGATGCTTACAAGCAGTACGCGACGCAAGCCGCATTTTCAGCGGCGGTAGTTCTAGGTTTTTTAGGAGTTATTACCCTCGTGCTTAAGGAGATTTTGGAACGAAAAACTAGCATTAAGGAGGTTGAAGAATAATCATCAGTCATTAGGCTGTAGGCTAGACGCAGTTGTTAGTCATTAGTAGTGTGCGTGGCTATCGACAATCTGCTTGGAATATCGAAAATTTCGCTGCTCCGCACTCTACAAGATATTGGTGCAAAGTGTAAACTCAAACAAACATTAGGAGGCCCAAATGTTAGCTCACAACACTAGCGAATCTGAATTTGAGGCGATCGGCAATTTTCACAGAACCCAAGAATCAGATATTCCCAAATCTGATAGTGGTGACAGCAGACCAACTCAAACCCGCATTCGCATTCGTGTTCCTAAAGAGTACCATCAGGAACCTGTGATATCTAACTTGATTTCTGAATACGGTTTGACGGTGAATTTTAATGCAGCTTTGTTAGGTGTCAAAACTTTAGATGATGGCTGGTTTGATTTGGAACTTAATGGTACAAGTAAACAGATTGAAAGCGCTCTGCTTTATCTCAATGATTTAGATGTGGAAATCTGGAGCAATTCCAATAATCCCGATGAAGAAACTTGGTAATTAGTGAGTCTTGCACGCACCCTAGTGGAAGAGGACTTAATATTCTGGACTGCGACGCCAAATTTTCTTTCTTCGAGCCGGTTTATTGAGTCTAATAGTCTCCAGGAATGTTAGTCATGAGCCAGCATATCTATTCCGGTAAAATAACCGTTATCAAGCTTCTAGTGAGGAATGCAAGCCTTCATAAAACTCAGAGGACTTGCATTCCTCCCTACCAAGCAATTTGATTGGGGTGGTTTGATCGCACATACCGATAATTCAGCAGCTAACAACTACCAAATAACAGCAGCTTACAGCTAATAACTGTGACTGATGACTCTTGACTAACAAATATCGATCGCCATCGCTTCATTATTCGATTGACAATTTTTATAAAATCTGGTATTTTCTCCATCTCTGGCATATCAATAAACAGCGCGCAAGTCTTCTCCAACATTGTTGTAACAGCCGGAACAATATCCCCCTTTAAAACTTCTAAACAATCAAACTAACTCAGTTAGGGCAGGGGAGCATAAAAAAAGGTTTTTGTCAATATTAAATTTAGGTCAAAGTTAGGTTAGGTGAAATTAGGGGCGATCGACTCTCATCCGCACTCACCGGAAAAAGCTCGATCGCTGCTGCGGTTGCTTTGTGCTATGAATTTGATGTGTGCGTGTACCAGGAGAATTTAAACGTGGAACTCTATAAAGAACCGAAACACCAGATAGTTTTTGCAGATTCACAAGTTAAAGATTGCGAAAGTTTAACAGAAACGGTCAATCCCGATACAGAAATTGTTATTCTGAAAGCCGATCGCGACGCCATCGAGCAAATCGCCGAAACACTTAAACAGCGGCAAAACATTGCAGCCGTCCACATTTTGTCTCACGGCGCAGCAGCCAGCTTGCAACTGGGAGCAACAGAACTAAATCTCAGCAACATTGAAAGCTACCGCAATTATTTAGAAACATGGTTTGCTTTGCCAGCAGCCGAGGCAAACTCTAACTCTCCAATTACAGCTAAACCCGAAATTCTGCTTTACGGTTGCAACGTCGCCGCCACAGAAGCAGGTGTGGCTTTCGTGGAAAGGCTGAGCCAGCTCACGGGAGCAAATATTGCCGCTTCCGACAACTTGACAGGGAATGCTGCGTTGGGTGGAGACTGGGAACTCGAAGTAACTACGGGAAATATTGAAACACCTTTGGCATTTTCTGCGGAGGCGAGGGAAGCTTACAGTGGCGTACTGGCTGACTTGAACCAAACGACTGGCGACTTTAACGGACTGGTAAATGCCATAAATGTTGCCAACATCAACAGTGGCATTGACACGATCACTCTCACTGCCGATATTACCCTCGCAGGGCAATTGCCGAGAATTACCGACACCACCACTATTGTTGGCGGTGGTTTCAAGATCAGCGGCAATAACAACCGTGCCTTCGTAGTTGATAACACAACATTTAACATCTCAAACCTCACCATTGATTCCGCAAAAGCAGTAGGCAACGCAGGAACCACCGGTGGTGGTGGCGCTGCAGGCTTAGGTGGCGCACTTTTTATCAACAACGGTACAGTCACAGTTGACAGAGTTACTTTTTCTAATAACTCTGCCGTTGGCGGTGCAGGTGTGGCTGGGAATGGTGGCAAGGGTGGTAGCGCGGATCTGGCTACTGTCTTTGGAGGCACAGCAGGGACAAATGGTAGAAATGGTAGAAATGGTCTAGCAAGTAATGGCGCTGCCGGTGGGGTTGGCGAAGATGGCGAGGCTGGCGGTACTGGTAATGCTGGCGGTACTGGCGGTATTGGCGGCACTGGCGGTACTGGTGTTGGCGGCACAAACGGTGGTGCTGGTGGTATTGGTGGTGCTGGTGGTGCTGGTAGCGTTGTCGGTAGTGGCGGCGGTGGTGGTGGTGCCGGTGGCGTTGGCGGTCCTGCTGGTACTGGTACTCAAGGTAATGGTGGCAATGGCGGTGCTGGCGGTGCTGGCACCTTTGGTGGTGGCGGTGGTGCTGGCGGTACTTTTGGTACAGGTGCGGCGCCTGGTGCTATCGGCGCTGGCGGCATTGGCGGCTTCGGCGGCGGTGGCGGTAGTGGCAATGGTGCAAGCGCAGGGGGCAATTTTGGCGGTGCAGGTGCTATTGGCTTTGGTGGCGGCGGTGCAGGTTTAGGCGGCGCGATTTTTGTTGGCGGTGGCACTTTGACCATGACCAACAGCACCTTATATAGCAACACTGTTACGGGTGGCAATGCTGGTGATGTTGCAGCAGGTGCGGGTACAGCCGCAGGTGGTGCAATTTTCGTCAACTTAGGTGCTACAGCTACCCTCACTAACAACACGATCGCTTATAACTCTGCAACAGCCGCCACAGTTGGCACACCGGCTAGTCTGATTGCTAATGCCGGAGGAATTTACAACAACGGCGGTACAGTTACAGTCAAAAACACGATCGTTGCTGGCAACGTTGCTACTACCGACACTGATGTTACAGGGACATTCACAGGAAATAACAACCTGGTTGGGGTTCTCGGCACTAGCACTGGTTTCGCAGGTCAGGCATTAGCGGTTCCTTTGGCAAATGTATTAGCTCCAGCCGCCTCTGCCGGACTCAACGGTGCAACTACCGGCCCGTTCACCATTGCCCTAGTTGACAACAGCCCCGTTACTACTAGCAGCAACCCTGCAATTGGTGGGGGCGACCCGACAATAACGGCAGTGGGCGCGACAGCTTTTGACCAACGCGGTACTGGCTTTCCTCGAAAAATTGACAATACTCTTGTCAGCAAACCGAATATTGACATCGGTGCTTACGAGTACGGGCCCGTGGTCGTGGGTCAGAAATTCAACGACCTTAACGGGGATAGCCTGCAAGGTGCCGCGGCAACTGAACCAGGTCTAGGCGGCTGGACTATTACCGCAGGTACGAAGACTAATGTAACATCTGCCGTTGCTGCCACTCTGGGCCAATACACTCTCACGGATACTAAGGCCAATACAGCGATCGCAGAAACGTTACAAACCGATTGGGTGCAGACTTTGGCACCAACGGTGACGACTGGTACTGCTGATGTTACCGGTGCTAACTTCGGTAATTTCCAGAAAACATCGATCGCGGGCAAAACCTACACCGATGTCGCCGGCAACAAAGTCCTAGACATTGCCACCGACACCACATTCAACGGCGTCACGGTCACTTTATACAAAGACGCCAACAACAACAACACGCTAGAAGTCGGCACAGATACGGTTGTGGGCGCGCCGGTAACGACTGCAGGAGCCGGAGATTACACATTCTCGGATATCGGCCCCGGCAATTACCTGATACAAGCCACTGCTCCAGCCAACTCCAGCATCTCTTTCCCCGCTACCCCAATTCTAGTTAGTGCCCAAAGCGGTACTCCCGTCACCGGTCAAAACTTCGGCATTTTCCAAAACATCACCGTTAGTGGCACCAAATTCACCGACCTCACAGGCAACGGCTTCTCTGCTGACGACACCCCCCTCAACGGCACTATCGTTCGCTTGTTTAAAGACACTAACGATAACAGCACTTTAGATAGCGGTGACGCGGAAATCGCCTTTCAAGGTACCGGAACAGCGCCAGCGGCTCCTGGGACGTATAGCTTTGCCAACGTCGGCTCGGGTCGGCACTTTGTGAGAGAGGACGTGCCGACGGGATTCTCACAAACCGCCGGCCCGGCTTTTTATACAATTAACCCGGTCAGTGGCACCCCCATTACGGCTCAAGACTTCGGCAACCTCCAACTAGGCAAAATCGGCGGGATCAAATTTAATGACCTCAACAAAAATGGCACTCAAGATTTGCCAGCAGAACAACCTCTAGGAGGCTGGACAATTTACTTGGATGCCAACAACAACGGCGTGCAAGACGCAGTACCAGCCGAAACAGGCACCAACGCCGCCGTCACCGATGTCGCCGGTAAGTACCAGTTCACCAACTTGCCAGCCGGCACTTATACAGTGCGGGAAGTGCCACAAACAGGGTGGACGCAAACTGTGCCCCCCGTCAATGCAGCCACGCCTACTCTTTCCGGCGCGTTTACGATCGCCGTCACCAGTGGCACCGACTCCCAAAACAACAATTTCGGCAACTTCAAGCCCAACTCGATTAGTGGTCTGAAGTTCAATGACCTCAACAACAACCGGGTACAAGATACCGGGGAACTAGGGCTTGCCAACTGGCAATTCTTCCTCGATACCAACGATAACGGCACTCTCGACACCGGGGAACCGAACACCCTCACCGATGCCGCCGGTAACTACCAATTCCTTGATTTGTCAGCAGGAACCTACAAGGTGCGGGAAGTCTTGCAGCCTACTTGGACGCAAACTACCCCCGACCCGGATGACATCACTGTCACCAGCGGTCAAGACATCGCTAATATCAACTTCGGCAACTTCCAGTCGAGCACTATTAGCGGTCAAAAATTCAATGACCTCAACAACAACGGCGTTAAGGATGCCGGAGAATTGGGGCTAGGTAACTGGCAAATATTCCTCGATAGTATCACTCCGGATGGATTGTTTCAGCAGGGCGAACCGACTACCATCACTGATTCAGCGGGCAACTACACTCTCCGAGATATACCCGCAGGTACTTACCAGGTAAGGGAAGTCCAGCAAAATGGCTGGACGCAGACGACCCCCAACCCCGCCCCCGTTACGGTTAATCCCTCTGATAACGTCACAGGCATTGACTTCGGCAACTTCCTGCCGCAACCCGGGGCGATCCAAGGTCTGAAGTTCCAAGACACTAACAACAATGGCACTCAGGATGCTGGAGAAGCGGGTTTACCCAATTTCCAAATTCAGTTAACCAATGTCGTAGCTGGAACTGCTCCTGATCCTGTTACTACTACCACAGACAACAGTGGCAACTACCTGTTCGCGAACCTAACGCCGGGAACCTACCGCATCAGGGAAGTCAACCAACCTGGGTTCACCCAAAGCACACCCCAACCCGCCGACATCGCCCTAACTTCAGGCGCTATTGTCACCGGCATCAACTTCGGCAACTTCCCAGCGCCGACGCCGACGCCGACGCCGCCGCCGACGCCGACGCCGCCACCACCGCCACCTGTACCGACGCCGACGCCTGCACCTGCACCGACCCCTGCACCTGCACCGACGCCGACGCCTGCACCTGTACCGACGCCGACGCCTGCACCTGTACCGACGCCGACGCCTGCACCTGTACCGACAGATTTGGTTTGCCCTGAGAACTTCCCCAGAATCGCTACTCCCAATGAGCCCGGCACTTCTTCAGCGGGTAATGTGATCAATGGCCCTAACGGCGACGATACGATCTTGGGTAGTGTCGCCAATGACTCTATCTTAGGGTTGGGCGGCAACGATTTGATCTTTGGTCGAGGGGGCGGCGACTACATCAATGGCAATATTGCCAACGATACTGTCTACGGAGGCATCGATAGCGATACTCTCTTCGGTGGCAAAGGCTTTGACCTGATTTTTGGCGATCGCGGTAACGATACGATGTATGGCAATCGTGGCAACGACTCTCTTTCTGGCGACGAAGGCAATGACTTATTGTACGGGGGCAAAGCCGAGGACGTAATTTTGGGAGGCGCTGGCGACGACGTGCTAATTGGGGATCAAGGCAATGACACTCTCTGTGGCGGCGAGGGTAACAATACCTTAATTGGCGGCAGCGGCGATGATTTGCTCTTTGCTGACACCGGCGATGACTTGCTCTTTGGTGGTCTTGGCAGCGATACCCTCGTCGGCGGCAGTGGCAGCAATGGCTTTGTCTTGTCAGCGGGCGGAGGAATTGACACCATTATCAACTTCACCGCAGGAGTTGATTCGATCGAGTTGGTGGGAGGCTTGGACTTCAATCAACTGTCATTGACCGAAACTAATGGCTCGACGGCGATCGGGCTTGCTAACAGCGACCAGATTTTGGCTATAGTGACGGGCGTGCAGCCGAGCCAGTTATCAGCTCAGAGTTTTAGCTTGTTGGTTTAGTCCGCAGATTAAACTCGGCATTTGAAACCGAGCATACACTTGCGTGTCGTCCCAGCAGAGAGGGACTACCCGAAAGCAGAGCCTCTAAACCCATGTTTAGAGGCTCTGCTAAAGAAGGGGAACCAATTCCGTTCCCCTTCTTTGGTCAAATTTGTTCGAGATACTTCAGCAAGTCGGCCATTTCTTGCGGACTCGGTTGAAACTGCGGCATTGGTGGGGTTTGCCCGCTGGTGACTTGCCGGATCAGATCGAATTCGGATTTGCGCTCGGACACTCCGTGCAAGTTGGGCCCGACTTGACTGTCTGAAACGGAGATGTGACACCCCGCACAGTTCATTTGAAAGATGGCGGAACCCTGAAACGGGTTGCCCGTTAGGGATAGTACGCTTTTGACGTAAGGATCGGCGACTTGAAATTGACGTATTGTGAGAATCGTCAACATGATGGCAAGCAACACCGCTAGCGCAAATATGGCAAGTCGCTCGATCGGGTTTTTAATTTCATTCCTGGCAAGTTGGTTATTCAAAGGAGTTCAATTAAAAATAGTATCTACAAGAAAATTTATTTCTCATAACATAGCTTAATCGTTCGCAGCGGGGAGAGCAAGCTCTGAGACCCACGGAAGGCTGCTTTTGGGAAAATTCATCTGTATAAGTGCTGGTAATATTAAAAATAGGTTGTTAAATCTTAACGTTAAGGAGCTCTCATGGTAGAACCGCTACTTTCAGGTATTGTTCTGGGTCTAATCTTTGTTACTCTGGCGGGGCTGTTTTTTGCTGCTTATCAGCAGTACAAGCGCGGCGATCAGTTGGGTATCAATAAGTAAAAGGGGTCTACAGTCCCTAACTCAGGCTGTCAGGGGGAGGGGGAATTGGGCATGGGGCATGGGGCATGAATCTACCTACTGACTTCTTCCTTCTTCCCTCTTCCTTCTTCCATCCGTTACATCCGTTACCGAATCCGTTGCCGAACTTCCCTCTTCCTTCTTCTCGACATCCGTTACATCCGTTACCGAATCCGTTGCCGAACTTCCTTCGTTAAAGATATCGATCGAGAATAGCAGCAGTTTCCAGGCCTGTTTTTTCCCAGCTAAATTGTTTTGCTCTGGCTAAACCGAGCTCCCGCAAGTGCGATCGAACTTTGGCATCGACTGCAAGCTGGTGCATAGCAGAGGCAATTTCCTCGACGCTGTAGGGGTTTACTAATAATGCTGCACCCCCAGCCACTTCGGGCATTGAAGACAGGTTAGAGGTGATGACAGGAGTGCCGCAGGCCATTGCTTCGAGCACGGGGAGTCCGAATCCTTCCCAAAGACTGGGAAAAACCAGCGCGATCGCTTGGTTGATGACTTTGGGCAAGTCGGCTGCGGGGAGGTAATCTAGGAATTTTACTCGATCGACCAATCCCAATTCTTGAACCTGCGCCTTCAGCAGCGGCGTATAGCGTTTGTCTTCCGAACCGGCTATCCACAATTCGTATTCGGAATTATGATGCAAAGCAGCAAACGCTGCTACCACTCGCTGCACGTTTTTATAAGGATTGTGGCGGCCGATATAAAGAAAATAATTGCTTGTTGGTAAGTCTAGAAAACGGAAAAAACTGGTATCATATCCAGGGAAAATTGGCGTAATTAAATTAGTAGGAATCTTGCAAAAATTAGCGATATCTTTGGCAGTTGATTCAGAGTCGCAGATGACGTGTTGAGCCTGCCGCAGCACTTGGGGAATGTAGTAGCGGTGGTAAGGTGTCAGAGGATCGAAGCGACGGGGAAATCGCAGCGCTATTAAGTCATGTACTGTAATTATATAGCGGCAACCTGCAAATAAAGGAGCTTCGGGAATTGGGGAAAATAACAGGTTAGATTTTAGCTGTTTGTAAATTTTTGGGAGTTGGGTTTGTGTCCACAGCAATCGGTTGATGTGTCCTTTGGTTCCTTGTTCTGGTGTTAGGTTTTCGGGGATTTGGTAGCAGTTGTTATTGGGAAAATTTTTGGCTGTTAGTAATGTGGGATTGAGGGATTTTAGGTGAGGAAATAGGTTTTTGGCGTAGATGGCTAAGCCAGTGGGTTTTGAAATTAGGAAAGAGAGGTTGATTAGTAAGTTAGATTGGGAATTGGGCATGGGATAAGATGTAGATTGCGGTTTTTTGGTGGGAGTTTTTTTAACCGCAGAGGGCGCAGAGGACGCAGAGAGGAGAAAGGAAGAGAGGAGAGATTTAAAGATATTGTTGTAATATGTTGGCGGTTGCTTTTCCGGTTTTGTTCCAACTAAATTGAGATGATCTGGCTAAACTAGCAGTTTTTAAGTTCGATCGCACTTTTGAATCTGTGGCTAGTGTTTGCATGGCTTCGGCTATTTCTCCGACGCTGTAAGGATTGACTAATAATGCGGCATCTCCGGCTACTTCTGGCATCGATGACAGGTTGGATGTGATGACGGGTGTGCCGCAAGCCATTGCTTCTAAAATTGGTAAGCCGAATCCTTCCCAAAGTGTAGGGAAAACTAGGGCGATCGCCTGATTCATCAGTACGGGCAATTGAGAATAGGGAACGTAACCGAGAAACTTTACCAAAGATTGTAAACCTAATTGTTCAACTTGTGCTGTCAACTGCGGTGTGTAGGCATTGGGAGGCCCTGCTAGCCACAATTCGCAATTTGCGCGATCGGGCAAACTAGCAAATGCAGCAATTAATCTTTCTAAGTTTTTGTAAGGATCGTGTCTACCTGTATAAAGAAAATAATTTTTGGCGGGCAAGTCGAGATATCTAAAATTAATATTATCGCAAGCTAGGGGAATTGCGGTCATCTTTTTAGGCGAAATTTGGTAAAATTTAGCAACATCTGCCGCCGTTGCTTGAGAATCGCAAATAATGTGTTCTGCTTGTCGCAAAACCTGCGGTATGTAGTAGCGAAAATAAGCTGTTAATCTAGAAAACCGTCGGGGAAATCGCAAAGGAATTAAATCGTGAACTGTGACGATGTAGCGGCAGCCGGAATACAAAGGTGCTTCTGGAATTGGGGAAAATATCAGGGTAGACTGTAATTTTTGGTAAAGTTTAGGTAATTCAAACTGAGTCCACAGCAGCCTGTTAATTTGTCCTTTCGGGCCGCGATTCGGTGTCAGAGTGTCGGGGATTTGATAGCAAGTATAATTGTCAATTTGCTGGGAAGCGAGTAATGTTGGTTCTAGCTGTTGCAGTTGCGGGAAAAGATTAGCGGCGTAAGTCCCGATTCCCGTTGGTTCGGGTGTTAAAAAGGACAAATTGATTAACAGTGAATTAGACATGATTTTAGAGTTCCGGCGACTGGAAGTCGAGACTACACATACAAAGTCCGCCTGCGCGGACTGAAAAAAACGGTAATAAAATCGACTTTGATATTAGTCTTATGCAAGAGGACTTTAGCTTTTGGTTAGGGGTTTTAAGCCCTGGTGGACTATTTAATTAGCCTTTAAGTTCGATCGAGCATTTGAGCTATATCGGCAGGATTTGGCAGCCGAATTGTAGCATACTCTTGGTGAAGAATATCAAAAAAACTATTGACTTTTTTCTCAAAATGTGCAATTCTAAAGTTCTGACTGCGTTGCTGTGCACCAGCTTGAAGTTCTGCTAGCAAATCAGGATTAACAATTAGTTGATGTGAATGCTGGCACAGTTCCTCAACGGTATTGAACACAAAGCCCGATCGCCCATGTTCGACAATTTCCGGTTGGCCGCCACCGTTGAAAACAATCGGAGCACAACTATTTTGCATTGCTTCTACAGTCGCCATCCCGAAATGCTCAAATCTTTGAGGATTGACTTCACCCAAACCGCAGCCATGCCAAAATATACTTGCTCTAGCATAAAGTGATTTTACCTCATCAAAGTCAACATTGACTTTGAGCTCGATCGCCCTTGAATCTTGCTTCAATAAATTCTGAACAGTCTTTAAATAAGGATTTTTCGGAATGCTGCTGCCAACCAAAATTAGTCGCCATCCTTGAAAATCTTCGGGATAATCTGCTAGCAAACTGCGGAAAGCTTTAATTAGTTCAATTTGCTTTTTTGTTCCCCCAGCTTCAAACTGTCCCACAGCTAAAATGATGTTTTCTTTCGGCACTTTAACTGTTGCCATTTCCACGGGCGGATAAAGCAGAAAAGTTGGCTGTAGGTTCCAGCGTTTCTCCAACCACTTGACGGTAAATTGACTGTTGACAATAATGAAAGTGTAATCATCGACAGCAAAGTGACGGTTGCGGAAGGTATTGGGAAAGTGGCAGAAAAATACTGAGATCGGCGACAGTGGTTTTACTTTTTCCAGTTGGTTCGCATTGATAAAAATATCGTAGTTTTTGCTTTCTCTGGCAATTTCATCAAAGGGATTTTCCATATCTTCTACGATGATGCTGGAATCGATGCACTGCATTCCGCGTTTCTCGTAAAACGCCAAGGGCATAATTTTAATTTTGCATCCTGAAAGGTTGAGTCCGTACCACGATTCTAAGTCGGAAACAGCAACTGGTTTGTTGGCGATAAAAGTAATGTCAAATTCATTTTGTAGCAGCGAGGCGAGGGTAGCGACGTATTTTTGACCGCCACCAATAAAATGCAGTCCGTGATCGTAAATGGCGATCGACATTTTGCGATCGCCCCGAACCACCTGCAATCGAGACAAAATGCGATCGATCTTCATCCGACTGTAAATCACCGCCAACTTTTCGGACAACTGTGGCAATACTGTTTCGATGATTTCTGGTTTCTGATAATCTAGCAGTTTTTTAATCGCTACAAATAAACTCTCGAACAGCAAATCGTACTGCTTGTTAGTAAAAAAATCCGAAGTATGAATTCCTTTGACTAATTGCAACGGTTCATGTTTGGCCAAATACAAAAACCGATTGCGGTTGCAGAAATACTCGGTAAGTTTGCTGCCTTTACTCGAACCCCTATACTCGTGATGGGCGATAGCTGCGGGAGTATAAAGCATTTTCCAACCGCGTTTGTGGCAGCGTTTAGCAAACTCTACATCCTCAAAATACATCACAAAATCTTCATCTATTGGCCCGACATCTTCGAGACATTTCCTGCGGAAAAGCACCGCTGCCCAACAAAGCCCTTCGACTTCCCGTTCTGTATCGTACTGTCCAGAATCTTTTTCCGCAAAGCCGACATCTTGCCAATAAAAGTTAGGTAATTGCTGAATACCAGCGCTGTTAATTCGCCCGTCTTTAAACAGCAATTTGCCGCTAGTCGCACCTACTTCTTTATTAGTTTCTAGCCGTTTTACAAGAATCTCTAACCAGCGACTGTCAAGGGTAGCGTCGTTATTTAGAAACCCGATATATTGGCCTTTTGCTTCGCTGATGCCGAGGTTGAGGGCTTTAGCAAAGTTGTTGGCGGAGTTGACAAAAATCCGAACTTTGGGAAATAGTTCGCACAGGGAATTAACGGAATCGTCTTGAGAACAATTATCAATTACAATTAAATCGAGTTGCGATTCGGGATACGCAAGTTTTTGTAGAGATTTTAAGCAATCTTTCGTGTGGCGCAGACCGTTATAGTTGACTATAATTAACGAACATATGGGCAGTGTGGTCATCTTTGATGCTTTATTTTTGTCGATCGAGCAATTGAGCGGTAATCTTCTCTAAAATAGCAGTATGTTGCTGCTGCACTGCTTTAATTTGCTCTATTTCAGACTGAAAATTTGCGATCGCTCTTTGTTGAGTCTCAAGCTGTGCTGTAACTTCGGGATATTCGCTGCTGAATTCCGATTCAATTTTTTCAAAGAGAGTTTGTTGATTTTCTTGCAATTTTTGCAATTGTGTGCTTAATGTATGCACCACCCGCGTATTAGCAAAATTGTAAATTACTTGTCGTTCGAGTACGGGTCTGAGCAATTTTCGGACTATTTTCCTAACGACGATGACTGCGGAACCGAGTCGCCTTTGGTAAGAGGTAATGGGGATGTTATAAATGTCGAAACCTGCCTTTAAAAGGGCGATATCTTCATCATCTTCATTTTGGGCTATCGTACTATTTTCTGTTCCCAACAGCGACAGCTCTGTTATACCAATTCGCGGCTCCAAAGTTTGCCGCAACTTATGTATTATCTGTTGAGTTGGTATTTCTTCGTACTCCAAACTTTCCTCTCCTTGAGATAACTTACTATGACTTAATTATGGAACAGACATCTTTGCTGTTGCAATCATTGTAACTAATTGTGAACAGGCAGCTTTGCTGTGTGAATAATTGTAATTAATTGTGGAACAGGCCCGAAAGCCTGTTCAAGGGCAGGCAGGATGCCCAACCCCTATTCCCCACAAAACAATTTATTTCTTGCTAAATCAGGATTATTGCTTCCGATATTGGCAATATCTCAATTTAAGCTATAGCAATCCTAAATCATTTGTGATTTTCTTACTCCCTCCCCGAACCTGCGGGGAGGGTTGGAGTGGGGTAAAAAGTTTACGACTCCTGCAAGGATTGCTATAACTCAATTTGACTGTCATCACCAATCATAAACCGCAGAGCTTTTGGACGAGCCGGCGCATTGGTGAGTTGAGCTCGCTGCCCGATCACGCTGTCAACAATTCGCTGGTGAATGCCAACTATTTTCGCCCCTTGCAATATTACACTGTGTTCGATATCAGCATCAATCATCGTCACGCGATCGGCAATACTGCTGTAAGGCCCAATAAAGCAATTTTCAATGCGGCAATTTTCCCCAATTACCACTGGCCCGCGAACTGTAGAATTAATGATTTCCGTTCCTTCTCCTATTTGCACTCGCCCGATAATTTGACTTTTTGCATCTACTGTTAATTCAGTTGAAGCTACGATACGGCTATCTAAAATGATTTGGTTTGCACTGAGCAAATCGTCTTTTTTCCCCGTATCCAACCACCAGCCCTCTAAATTGCAGGCTTCTACGTGTTTTTCCTGATTGATGAGCTGTTGAATAGCGTCTGTAATTTCGAGTTCGCCCCGGGGCGAAGGTTGAATTTGATCGATCGCCTCGTGGATAGTAGGAGCAAAAAAGTAAATCCCCACCAGTGCTAAATTTGACGGCGGAACTTTGGGTTTTTCTACTAACTGCAAAACTCGTCCTTTCTCATCAACTTTTGCCACACCGAAAGCCGAGGGGTTGGAAACGGGACGCAGCATAATCAGAGCGTCTAGTTTCTGCGTGTTAAAAATCTCTAAAAACGGATCTAACTGATTTTCAATTAAGTTATCTCCCAAATACATAATAAACGGAGAATCGCCCAAAAACGGTCTGGCAACTTTTACCGCGTGAGCGAGCCCTGCCGGCTCTGCTTGCAAGATATAAGTAATTTTCGCACCGAAGCGAGATCCATCTCCTGTTTTCGTCTTCACCTCTTCCCCGGTTTCGGGACTAATAATAATCCCAATATCCGTAATCCCGGCCGCCACAATTCCTTCAATTCCGTACCACAGTATCGGCTTATTTGCTACAGGAACCAACTGCTTAGCACCCGTATAGGTGAGGGGACGCAAGCGTGTTCCTTTACCGCCAGAGAGGATGAGTGCTTTCATTGGGTGAACTCTGAGTTATGCTTTAGGGTTTGCGGTGCTGGCAAATATTGCCTGCACTTGTTCGCTCTCGTTGATTTTAAACCACCGCTACCCCGCTGGCAATAGTTGCAGTGTATCCTGACACAAATGATTTATTTTGCTCATACTTTTATAGTGCGGGAGGCAGAGAGTGTCAGAAACCAGGTTTATTGCCAGAGGAAGCAGTTAAAAGCTGAGTTTTTTGTCAACAAACCCCTTTCTTAATGTTGCAAGTGCGCCACTTCCGATTTAATTCCGTACCGTTTTAATAGCGGCCGTATCGGGCAATCAATCGACTACCACTATTGTTTTGATTTGTCAACCAAGCCCACATCTGATCGCCCAGACAAAAATGCCACCATTCGTTAGGATGTTGCTGAAAACCCGCAGCTATCATCGCATTTTTTAATATTTGCCTGCGACGGTGATATTCCTGTTTTTGCGGCTCCTTGCTATTACAAAAATAATCGGGATAAGAACGTTCTGATATTTCATCAATCGGAGAACCCATATCAATTTGCCGATTGTTTTCATCCACTAAAGTTATATCTAAAGCGGCACCTGTACTGTGAGGGGGAGGCGTTGCGCGATCGAGGCTCGGCACTGCCCAAAATTGATATACGTGTTCTATAATCACTTGGCGTTTGTCTTCGGGAACAGGAAATTCGCAGCCTTGAGCTAGGGCAATTTGATTAAAAGTATAATCTACCATAAATTGCTGGACTTCCACTGGCCGATAAGCGTCAAATATCAGAATTTTCCAATTTTGACAATTGTGCTGTAGCTCCGTTTGAGCGGCGATTAAACTATCTACAACTCCTTGTCGCAAATAGTAAGGCGAATCTGCTTTGCTATTGTGATAGGGAGCACCCAACTTTTGATAAGGGTGCGGCGTTTCAAAGACAAAATGTTGTGCTGGAATAGGGACTAAAGGTTCGCCGCATTCGTCGATAGCTATTTGCTGATATGGTTTCATATCAAGGTGTTACCCTACTTTATTATTACTGATGAAATACAATACTCGGTATATGCTTTTCACTGGAGTCAGCCGCGCGGCAAATAGCAAAGCAGCTAGAATATCCTCATGTTCTAAATCGTCATAGTCATCTATAATTTCTTTAGCATTCATACCAGAACTGAGAAGTCAAAAATCAGTTTTACTGGATATCACAGACTGCAAATACAGGGTTTTACCTGACAGATATTTGGATCGAGTGTGATGCGCTGCCCAAGTTTTTTTTCCCTATTTTAGGAACAAATATTAAATATATCCTAACCTAAAGAGCAGAGCTTTCGATTGGTTTGTAGTAAGGACTTTAGTGCTTTCAATCTCCACCTAAAGTCCTAAAGTCCTTACTGCCAAAAAATCCTAACTTTGGCGGTAAGCAACTACCGCATAAAACGGATCGCCGCTTGGTATTCGCAGCATTTGCATAAAACTAGGCAAGTTAGGCTTGCGAACAATTACTTCCGGCTTGCTAAACCCGGGTATGTTCGCTCCTTTGACAGAATCAAAGTAACCCTTGACTAATTCTACCCGATCGCCCTCGGAACCTTCCCGCCAAGCCGCGATCGCCTTTTGATAAAACATCCGGTTGGAAAAGCTCATAATTGCTACGCCACCCGGCTTCAATATCCGGTGAATCTCGGCAAAAATCGCATCTGGGTGCTGCAAATACTGTACCGAAACGCAGTTGACAACGGCGTCAAACTCTGCATCCGGCAGCGGCAATTTGGGATTTGCGTTCAAATTCTGCACAAAATAATGATTCAGTCTGCGATTCTTTGCCAACTCGTCTTCATTCATGCCGTGCCCTTCTACATGGGCAAATTGCATCTCGTCGGGCAAGTGAGAAACCCAACTGCTCATCATATCAAATATCCGAGTATTCGGTTTCAGCCGTTCCCGATATAAATCGGTGAGTTGCTGAATGAATCCATCGTCTACGTGAGTCACAAACCGGGGAGCGGAATAGAACAAATTGTCGTCGGTGTCGTCTAACTTAGTGCGTTGGTCGGCTGGAAGCAACATAAATTCTGATCGCGAACTAGATTTACTCTTTCTAGTTTAAGAACAATAAGAATTGTTAACATATCCGGCAGAAGGCGGATTCCCGCTTTTAGCGTAGCATTCGATAGCCAAAAAACCGACTTGCACCCTTTGGGGCTTGTGGCAAGAAGACGGTTTGCCGACTTCCAGCATTGGCGACAAACTGCAACAGGTAAGCGGGACGCTGACAGGCACGATCGATCGCACGGAAGAAAGAGGCCTGTTCCGCCGAGAGAGAGACACTCGCATTTGGCGCATTTGACTGACAAACTCCGGTACACAACTGCAAGACGTATTGCCCCCGCTGGTAGCTGAAATCCGAGATCGACCTGTCGAGGGCTTTTAACAGGCCGATTGAGAACTCTTTTCTCAACTGATCGATCGGGCGATCGTCAATCTTTCCTAAACCGACAAATCAATCTTTTGAGTGAAGCGCAGCAGCCTCAACCTCCAGTACATTACAAATAACCGTAAAATACTAGCCACTCTTAAAAAAAGCAGTACAACTTTACTACACAAATATCAGCGCACCCGCCGCCGGACAAATCGCTTGCAAATCCTTTAAATTCGGGCAGCGCGTGCAGCCGGCAAGTCCGTTAATGGCGATGGTCAGTAACGATTTGTGGGTAGTTGCTAACTTCAAAGAAGCGCAACTAGCAAACATGAAACCCGGTTAAAAATTAGAAATCAAATTAGATTCTTTTGGGGGTCGCAATTTTGAAGACCGTCTCGATAGTTTCTCCCCTGCTTCTAGCGATCAATTCTCCTTATTGCCTTCCGATAATGCTACGGGTAACTTCACCAAAGTTGTGCAACGGGTTCCGGTAAAATTTGTGTTTGGTGCCGAAAGCATTAAAGGCTATGAATCACGGATTGCACCGGTGATTTCGGCTACAGTAAATGTTGAATTGAAATGAGGAAAGGCACGACACGGATACACGGATGAATTTAGGAGTCGGGGATTTGATTGGGTTCGGTTAAGGGCGATCGCTCTTGCAATATCATCTTAGAAAGTTAGGGATATGGTAGTGAGAACTAAACCGAAATCTCGTTCACAAGCTCGAACAGGGGTTGTTGCTTTGTGATGAGTGGCGATCGATTCAAATAGGAAAAATATTGCCAACAAAACAACTCTATGGTATACTAGAAGATTGTGAATATTAATCAAAAGTAAAGTAACAAGCCGGGAGAAATCAAAATGACACAGCAAACCCTGCACGGAACCAGCCGCAAAAGAAAAAGAACATCCGGTTTTCGCGCCAGAATGCGTACCGCAACTGGTCGATTGGTAATCAAAGCTCGCCGCAGCAAAGGTCGCCACCGCCTCGCAGTCTAGCACTGCATCAAGGTTGAGAGGCCTCCACGATCGCCCTACGCCATGTTGCCCGATACAAACCGACTTAAGCACCGAAAAGACTTCAGCGCCGTATACCGCAAGGGAATGCGCCGTAACTCGGCCCATTTCAGCTTAAGAGCTCTGCGTAAACCCAAAAGCGTCGAATTAAGCAAACCGACAGCCGAGAAATCCTTGCAGCCGACTCGCACAGGCATTTCTATCAGCCTGAAAGTCAGCAAACGCGCTGTAGTCCGCAACCGGATTAAGCGTCAGATTCGGGCAGCTTTGCGACAGCTATTGCCCCGATTAAAATTCGGGTGGGATTTAGTAATTGTCGTGCGTCCGATCGCACAAGAGTGCAATTATGCAGAAATTCTGCAAGAATTAGAGCAGTTGTTGGTAGAAGCCGAGGTACTAGATGGGAATTCGAGAGGAAGTATATTATGAAGGCGGCCCCGCGCCGGGAGACTTGATCCTCAATTTACTCCTGGGGCTGACTGTGGTGGGAATCCCCCTAGCAGTAGGAGCAATTGTCCGGGCTCTGTGGCTGCGCTACCGGATCACGAGTCGCCGAGTCTCGGTAACTAGCGGTTGGATGGGGGGCGATCAGACAGACGTTATCTATTCAGATATAGTCAAAATCGTCACAGTACCACGCGGTTTTGGGACTTACGGAGACATGGTGCTCACCATGAAAAATGGCAGCCGCTTGGAACTCAGAGCTATGCCGAAATTTCGAGCAATGTATGACTACATTAACGAAAAACTCCCCATAGCCGCTCAAAAAGCAAATGCGGCCCAAGCTAAATAACCGAACAGCTTCGCCCTAAAATCAGGGTAAAGTGAGTGCGAGTATTGGCAAACTCATTACAACAAACCCGCAGACCGGGCGGTCGATCGACGGGCAATGTCCTAAGATAGAGACAAAACCCTAAAAATTGAGGCGGCTCGCCTTCAGCGGGTAAAAATAGTTCTCAACAGCAAACATAGAGCACCTAAATTAACTCAAAGCGAATGGATTTCGGTATCTCGTTTCTCTCCAACAACCTCATGCTCCCGATCCTAGATTTTTTCTACGGGATCGTGCCAAGCTACGGTTTAGCGATCGTAGCTCTGACGCTTGTGATTCGCTTTGCTCTTTATCCTCTCAACGCAGGCTCTCTTCGCAATATGCGGCGCATGAAAGTAGCGCAGCCGTTGATGAAAGAGCGAGTAGATCAAATTCAAAAACTCTATAAAGACAATCCTGCCAAACAGCAGGAGGAAATGAGCAAAGTATACAAAGAATTTGGCAATCCTCTAGCCGGATGCTTCCCGTTGGTGCTGCAAATGCCAGTGCTGTTTGCACTGTTTGCAACGCTCCGGGGTTCGCCGTTTTCTGACATAAATTACAGCGTTAACGTTCAAGTTTTGCCCAAAGAACAAATCGAAACTGTTCAACCGCAAGCTTTTGCTACACCGCCACAAAATATTTACGTCACAGGTACTTTTCATGCTCCTGTTGTGGGGGTAATTCCAGGCGGCGACAAACTCGCAGTCGGCGACACAACCAAGATTAATTTTCAAACCCCAGAGGGCAAACCTCTCAAAGTTTTAGCTGCAGAAAATAAGAGCGAAATCGACTTTGAACCAGGCTGGAAAGTCATCAAAGGCGAAGATCTGATCAAGGTAGATGAACAGGGAAACATCACGGCATTAGCGCCCGGTGAAGCCACAGTTCAAGGCACAATCCCCGGATTGGCTAGTAACAAAGGATTCCTGTTTATTGAGGCTCTAGGCCGCGTTGGCGCGATCGACTCAGACGGTACAATCCACTGGGATATTTTGGTAATGATCCTGGGCTTCGGCATCAGTTTGTACATCAACCAAACCCTTTCAGGACAAGCACAAGGGCCAAACGACAACCCCCAACAGGCTACAGTCAACAAACTGACGCCAGTCATATTTTCAGGGATGTTTTTGTTCTTCCCGCTGCCCGCCGGCGTGTTGATGTATATGCTGATTGCTAACATCTTCCAAACAGTTCAATCGTTTATTTTGTCGCGAGAACCGCTGCCCGAAAACCTGCAAAAAATAGTGGACGAAGCAGAGGCGAAAACCCAAAAAGAACAAGGATTAGATGCACTTCCCTTTGAGCCCAAGCGTTCTAAGAAAAAGGCTTGATTTTAACAACAATGAAAGACTCTCAAATGCAGCGCGGACAGGCATGGTTAGAAGAATTGCTACAACTGTCCGCAATTCCTTCAAAAGTGGTATGCGAACAACAAAAAGATTGCTATTGGATGACAATAGATGAAAGCAATCTGACTCCAGAACAAGTTGCAATCTTAGTCGGGCCAAACGGTAATGTAATAGATGCCATTCAGTACCTCTGTAACACGGTTCAGAATATAGGTCAGGAAGTAGAGGAGTCAATTCCTTATACAGTTGAACTAAATGGCTATCGCATCCGCCGCCAAGAGGAATTGCGATCAATGGCAGAGTACGCAGCAGATCAAGCCCGCTCCACGGGAGTGGAAGTTGAAATAAAATCGCTGTCTTCGGCAGAACGCCGTCAAGTCCACAGCTTTTTGAGCGAATGTGAGGATATAGAAACTTACAGTCAAGGACAAGAACCCGATCGGCGTTTGGTAGTGCGGCTGCGCTGACGCAAAAGAAGGAAGAAGGAAGAAGGAAGAAGTTAAAAATTAACTATTCCTTTTGACCTTTGAATTCAAGAAGTAGGAAGGCAAAAGATTATGGAGACAATTTATATCCCTCATCTACTCACAAAAACTGAGCGGAAAGAGGTCATTGATTTTGAAGAATTTATCCCCGATTTAGAAACTCTTACTCCGGTGCGAGGGCGACTGCAAGTGACTCACCAAGGGAATTATCTTGAGGTGAAGGCAAAAGCAGAAACAATTGTTACTCTCACCTGCCACAGATGCTTGAAACAATACAATCATCGTTTGGCACTCAACTCATCGGAACTAATCTGGCTCGAAGAAACAGCAAATCAAACAGATTCAAGTTCAGCAGAAATAGAAGTTGCTTTAGAAGATTTGGTGGAAAATTTGTCCCCAGGCGGCTATTTCTCTCCGGGCGATTGGGTGTATGAGCAAATGTGCTTGGAACTGCCGCACAAACAGATATGCGATACTGAATGTCCGGGAATTTCTTTAACTGATGATGCAAATACAGAAAGCTCCGAAACCGTCTCAGACAGTCGCTGGGCGTCTCTGGAAGCACTTAAACGGCAATTGCCTTAGTCAGTTGGCAGTGGGCAGTTGGCAGTGGGCAGTTGGCATTAGCTAATAAGAAATAACAAATAAAAAATAACAAATAACCACTGACAACTAACAACTAACCACTGACAACTGACTAATGACTATTTTTAGCGACGAGTTTGAACTACTGCTGCGATCGCGCTACCCCCTAATTTACATTCCGACACGGGAAGAAGAGCGCGTAGAAGCCGCGATCGCCCAAAGTGCCAAAAAACAAGGTTCTCGCGCCGTCTACATCTGGGATTTTGTTGATGGCTACCAAGGCAATCCCAACGATGTCGGTTTTGGCAAGCGCAACCCGCTGCAAGCTTTGGAATTTCTCGAAAAATTGCCCGCCTCCGCGCCGGCAATTTTTATCCTGCGCGACTTTCAGCGGTTTTTGGAAGATGTCTCGATTTCCCGCAAGCTGCGGAATTTGGCAAGACTCCTCAAATCTGTGCCCAAAAATATTGTCATCGTATCTCCTTTAATTTCGATCCCGGAAGACCTCAGCGAAGTGATGACTGTTTTGGAGTTTCCCCTGCCTGCGGCGGCGGAAATCAAAATTGAGGTAGAAAGGCTGTTAGGGGCTACCGGACAAGCCATTGAAGGGCGTTTGCTGGACGAAACAGTGCGCTCCTGTCAAGGGCTGTCGCTCGAACGAATCCGCCGAGTTTTGGCAAAGGCGATCGCCACCAGAGGCGAACTCCATCCCGACGACGCGGAACTGATTTTAGAAGAAAAGCGCCAAACAATTCGCCAAACTCAAATTCTGGATTTTTACCCAGCCCGCGAAAATATCTCCGATATCGGCGGTTTGGACAATCTCAAAGAATGGCTGCTGCGGCGCGGCGGTGCTTTTTCCGATCGAGCCCGCCAATACGGTTTGCCGCATCCCAGAGGTTTGTTGTTAGTGGGAATTCAAGGAACCGGAAAATCCTTAACAGCAAAGGCGATCGCCCACCACTGGCATTTGCCTTTGCTGCGCTTGGATGTCGGGCGCTTGTTTGCCGGCTTAGTCGGAGAATCGGAATCGCGCACCAGGCAAATGATTCAGCTAGCGGAAGCTTTGGCCCCCTGCGTGCTGTGGATTGACGAGATTGACAAAGCTTTTGCGGGATTAGACGGTAAAGGGGATTCCGGGACAACCAGCCGGGTGTTCGGGACATTTATTACTTGGTTGGCAGAAAAAACTTCGCCGGTGTTTGTGGTAGCAACAGCCAACAACATCCAGTCTTTGCCGCCAGAAATGCTGAGAAAAGGCAGGTTTGACGAAATATTTTTTGTGGGTTTGCCCAGCCAGGAGGAACGGCGGGCGATTTTTGAGGTACATTTGTTGCGGTTGCGATCGCACAGCATCAAAAATTACGATTTAGAGCGCTTGGCTTACGAAACTCCCGATTTTTCAGGGGCCGAAATCGAGCAAACTTTGATTGAAGCAATGCACATTGGGTTTAGCCAAAATCGAGACTTTACGACAGATGATATTTTAGAATCAGCTAGTCAGATGGTGCCCTTAGCCAGAACGGCTCAAGAACAAATCCAGTTTCTCCAAGATTGGGCCGCTGCGGGTAAAGCTCGCCTTGCTTCTAGGTACGGCAGTTTGAGCCGCCGGATTCAGGGGTAAGCTTTTGAAGTCAGTAGTCAGTAGTTAGTAGCCAGTTGTCAGTTGGCAGTTACCAGATTTTACTCAACATTCAGCAGTCAACACTCAACAGTCAACTTTCTGCCTTCTGCCTCCTGCCTTCTGCCTGACATCCGTTACATCCGTTACACAATCCGTTGCCGAACTTCCTTCATTTGCGGTTTTATGAACACTGTATATAGCGTTTTCAAATTTTTAGTAGGTTTTCTGCTCGCGATCGTCCTGATGGCAGGTGCTAGCGTGGCGGCTGCACTTTACTTTGCCGCTAAGCTAACTACTGTGCCCGAAAAACCTGTTTTTCCCAACGACAAAACAGCAGTTCAGGTTGCAGGCGCTGCGCCGAAGTCAACAGCCCAGGCTAGCCCTGTTTCTACATCTAGCGATGCCCCGTCTCCCAAACCGCTGGAACCGGGAGCTTACCGCGCGATGGTGACTCAGCCGATCGGCTTAATTCTCCGGGATACTGGTAGCCGAGACTCGAACCGCATTGGCGGTGTTGGTTACAAGGAAAAAGTCGTAGTTTTGGAAGAGTCGCCCGACAAAGAGTGGCAGCGAATTCGGATTGAGGATGACAATCGCGAAGGTTGGGTCAAAGGTGGCAATACTGAAAGAGTTGAGGGCGAATAAAACTTAGATAGTAATTAGACAACAAATATAACCTTTCTCAGTAACATGAGGTGCTCATAGGGCATAGGGCATAGGGCATAGGACTCGCCCCCATACCTCACCACGCTTGAGAACTGCTATATACTCATCTCATTGTGAGGGCAGCGAAGCAATCGCAGTGTGAAAATTGTTCACCAACGCCGGGTTTTTTCCTGCCTGCCTGTTGCCAAAATAGCTATATACACATTTATCACAAAAAGTCAAGTTAAATTTATTTTCGATATTTGGGATTGCAGTTTGATGTGCTGAGAGTGCGGGTGCGATCGCCCCTGCAAAATCCTGAATTTGACATAAAAGCCCAGCAGACAAAAGGTTTCAAAAGCTAAAACTCAACAGAAAAACTCGAAAATACATAATCCCAACTTATGTTATTCAGGAGAGTATGTTAAGAAAATTAGCAAAATTTTAAGGTTAGTTGCAAAACCCAGGCGGTTGTCACCGCCGCAGAGGCAAGAGTGGTAGCTTGGATTACAAGATGTAAGTTTTCAGCTTAACAGCTACCAACAATAAAAAATATGTACGACAAACGTCCCGATCGAGATTTGGCGACTGCTGCTGTTACTGCGGCTTTGGGAGCTGGGGTCGTTACCTCTTTTGCGGTTAGTAGAGGCCAAAACCCGCTGGTAGCCATCGCAATTACTATTTTTGCAGCGGGAGTAGCTGTAATTTGCGATCGGTTCGGCTTAATTTAAGCGATCGTCGATTTTTTAATACAAAGTCAACTTATCAAAAAATCCCCGCCCTATTTGCAACTTGCAAAAGTGGGGATTTTTAGTGGCTAGTTTTTTGGTTAATCAGCGGTACTTTCCCAGACGCACTCGCCACATGAAGAAGCCGCGTTTCTTAACAAAAAATCTGCGATTTCAGGCTCTTTACCCGACAACCAATTAAGGTGAAGAGAACCGGCTCGCAAGTCTTGTGGTAATTTCTGCGGCAGCCAGATAAAATATTAGCCAGCACTACCCCAGAACTTATTCTCTTTCGGCCTTAAAGGCTAAGACGTGCCTGCAAACTTTTTTGCTGAGTCTCGCGCCTCTAGAAGCAGCGATGCTATCTTGGTTATTACCTGTAATTATTATTGACGGTAAATTTTTAGAAACACGGGTGCTTCGCTCTTTCCAAGTAGAACTTAGCGTTGATAGAATCCAAGCCAAGCGTGCCAAAAATCATTTTTGGCAGTTTTCTCACACAACCCACCCACAATTTCACACTAAAAAATTATGGAATCTCTTGCTTACCTCGAACTTGCTCTTGTTTGCGAAGCACCCGCAGAGTCGAAAATTTTTGATGAGCCCAAGTGGCAAAACCTATCGAGTCAGACTTACGTCCGTTTGCTGTCTCTGGCTTTGATGGTGTCGGTTTTGAGTGCAGCCGGTTCGGCTTTTGCTCAAATAGATCCGGGATATCCAAATTTGCGCTCTGTTCAAGACAGGTTGCGGGAACTCGGCTATTTTCCCAGATCTTCGACAGGTCAACTCGGCCCGGTTACTCAACAAGCTCTGACTAACTTTCAGCGAGACTATCAACTGTCGCTGACTGGTAGGCCGGATCGAGCTACTGTGATAGCACTCAACAGTTTTGCCGGGGATGATGATCGACCTTTTAGAACTATTAATACCAATTATCGGGAACTGGGTTTTGGAGACGCAGGTGCAGATGTTTCGGCTCTCCAGCGCAGGTTGAAGCAGCTAGGCTACTTCAGCGCACATCCCACAGGGAGTTTTCGGGAAGTTACTCAAAATGCCGTTAGATATTTCCAGCGAATTAATCGCCTGCGGGTGACGGGAGTTGCCGATAGGCAAACTTTAGCTTTGCTTTTTGGTTCCACCCGGCCAGTTCCCCCCGTTACGCTTCCAGGGAATATTTCGGGAAATGGCGGTTGCAAGGGGCTGCGGTTCGGGGACAGAGGGGCGACGGTAGACTTGATCCAGCGGCAATTAAAAGCTTTGGGCTATTTTGAAGGTGGCGTTGACGGTAAGTTTCGGGAACGCACTCTCTACGCTGTGACTCGTTTTCAGCAAGATTACAATCTGGTTTCTGACGGCTGCGCTGACACTGCTACTTTGACTGCTATCGATGCCCAGATGAGGCAAGCTGAAATTAGCTCATGGACTGAGGAAGATGACCAACAGAGTAATGGCGGAGATTTTCTGGAGTTGGGCGACAGAGGCCGACAAGTAGAATTTGTGCAGCGGCGGCTGCAAGAATTGGGTTATTACAGGAGCCAGATTCACGGTTGGTTCGATCGACCAACTCAGGCAGCTTTGATCCGCTTTCAGAGGGATAGGGGGATGTTCGGGACTGGAAGGGTCGATCGCAGCACTCGATCGGCTTTGCGGCAAGGTAACAGGCAGGCAGCAGCGCCTGTGCCGCAAATCGCTGCTGGTCTGCGACGGGGCGATACTGGGCCTGCTGTCCGACAACTTCAGTCTTCGCTCAGAAGTCTGGGCAAAAACCCCGGCCCGGTGAACGGAGTATTTGGAGCCGAGACCGAGTTTGCGGTGCTGTCGTTTCAGCAAGAACGCAATTTGTCACCGGCGACGGGTATTGCCACTCCGGCGACTTTGGCTGCGCTCCAAAACGGATTAGCTGGCCGGATAGCTGTTCCTGCTGTTCCAATTAGCAGCAGTTTCAACTCTCGATCGAGCATTCAGCAATTACAAAGGCGGCTGCAAGACCTCGGTTTTTACACAGGCCCCATCGGCGGAGTTTTCGATGCTTCGACGAGAGACGCCCTCGATCGAGCTCAGCGCAGTTACGGGGTCAGCAGCGACGATTTGTTGAGCCAAACTTTTTAGCCCCAGGCTTGCGGACGCTACATCAAAGAAATCGGGTTTCTGGTTTCCGACTCATTCCTGAAATGATGTATTTTTCTGAAGAAACCCGGTTTCCGCGTAACTGCGATCGCACTTGGGCTACCAATTTTTGTTAAAACTTGTAACAAGCGGTACTTGGAATGCGAAAATAGTGTACTTTCACTCGATTGAATCCGGGGCGCTGTTGCCGCTGTGGGCGATCGACCTCGGACAAGACCAATTGCTGGAAACCAAAGACGGCCATCCCATCCGCAAAGCTTCGTGGCACACCGTATGAATGGTTAGCTGGCAGTCTAGCAGGTGCAACCCAGACTTTTCAGCTTGCTTCATGCCAATTTTCAAAATCGAATCGTTGTTAAATTCGAGCGTTCTGTTGCACTGAACGCAGACTAGGTGGTGGTGGTGATGCGGGTAAGGCTGGTTTATTTCATAGTGTTTGTGACCTTCTGCTAGTTCGAGTTCGCGGAGGAGGCTCATCCTTGCCATTAACTTTAAAGTTCGGTAAATGGTGGACAAGCTAATGTTTTCTCCGCGATTTTTTAACAAAGTGTACAAATCCTCCGCACTCAGGTGATTGCCTTTGGGGAGGTTCTGAAACACGTGCAAGATGGTTTCCCGTTGGGGAGTCATCCGCCAGCCTTTGTCATTGAGTTCGGATTTGAATGAGGACGCGGTGTAAAGTGCCATAGTGACCCTCTCAAGAAAGTCTGCCTATTGACAATAATACACAACGATCGAGATATTTTGCAAATATCGCAGCTTATTGAAAAAAGATTGAGGAAAAAATTTGGTTTTTGATATTTTTTGACTTTTAACAAGCTTGATGACTTGCTGCAGAGGACAGAGAAGTTGTTTAGAAGTAAATATTGTTACTTCTGCCGAATGCCTCATGCCTTCTGCACAAGTGCCAAATGCCTTGCTCCCTGATTAATAATCGCGCTGACTGACCGGCCAAATTTAAGTCAGAGACTCCAGATAGTCGCGGACGCGGTTGCGACGCTTAGGTTGGCGGAGTTTTTGCAAAGCTTTGGCTTCAATTTGGCGAACCCGCTCGCGGGACAAGTCGAGGGCACGACCGATTTCTGCCAGCGAATAGGGGTGTCCGTCACCCAAACCAAAGCGCATCAGAATTACATCTCGCTCGCGGCTGGTCAAATCTGCCAGCAGTTGCTGCAAGTCGCGGTGCAGAGCTTCTCGCATCAGCATTTCTTCAGGGGAGATGCTGTCGGTTTCAAGCAAGTCGCCCAACTCTGTATCTTTTTCGTTGCCCACTTTAGTTTCCAAAGAAACAGAACGGGGGACTCGCAGTAAAACTTCTCGGACTTGGGGCGCCGTCATTTCCAACTCCACAGCGATGTCTTCGATCGTAGCTGTCCGACCTTTTTCTTGAGAAATTTTGCGCTGGGCTTTCTTAATTTTGTTAAGTTTTTCGGTGATGTGGACGGGGAGGCGAATGGTGCGGCTTTGAGTGGCGATAGCCCGCGTAATTCCCTGCCGAATCCACCAGTAGGCATAGGTGCTAAACCGATAGCCCCGCGTCGGGTCAAACTTTTCTACAGCTCGCTCCAGTCCCAGAGTACCTTCTTGTATTAAGTCGAGCAATTCTAAACCGCGATTTTGATATTTTTTCGCCACCGAAACCACCAGGCGCAGGTTCGCCTTAATCATGTGGTCTTTAGCTTCGACGCCTTCAGCTTGAATTCTTTCGATCGTCTCGACCGTCATCTCGGCTAACTCGGCCCACTGGCGCTTGCCTTCGGACATAATTCGCTTGAGTTCTGGCACGTCACTGACACCGGCGGTTAATGCCCAGCGTTCCAGGGAAGGTTTATGTCCCAACTGTGCGGCTAACCGATCGCGCACTTCAATTAAATGCACGAAGCGCCCAATTAGCCCTTCTTCTTGGGAGGCGACGGTGTTGCGTAATTCCAGCAATTTGATATAGCGCTGAACTTTTTGAGCTTCCGAGACTTCTTCGTCTCTACCCAAGAGACGAACCCGACCTATTTCTTGGAGGTACAGACGGACTAAATCTGTAGTGCGACGGTTGGCATTTTTTTGCAATTTGGCTGCTGGGTCTGCATCTTCTGTCTCTGCTGGGTCTTGGTCAAGCAGTTCGTCTCCAGCTTCTTCAGCATCTTCATCCAACACATCACCTTGCAAGGGATTGACTCGCAGTTGTTCGTCGAATTCAGCTTCAGCGTAAAAAGAGGTGGCTGGCATAGTGATTTTCTCAGTGGCTCCGGTGAAAAGATGCTACGCTTAGCGGTTATTTATAATTAAGATGCCCACTTGGTTAAGACGAAGCATCACCGCTTTGTGTTTCTTTAGTAACTTTCCTGACTTTTCTGCTGTTGTTCGATCGAACTTTTGCTGCCCCACTTGTTTTACCAAGATTCTGGAAAACGCTAAGAACTTTCTGATGTAACAGGTTGAAGTCCAGAAAAGTGTGTTGTACTTCTTTGTTTATGTAGCTAGTATAGATAGTGACTGGCTAGAAACAAGTGACGTTAGTCAGAAGTTAAGTTAATCTTCATCACCGATAACCTGGTTCCCGATCACTTCGGAAAATTAGCCATTTTTTTAATAAAACTTTATATAACTAGGCGCTGTTGATTAAATACGCGACAGTGAGCGCAGAAGTTTAATCCATTATAGAATATGGGTTTCAGAGTTGTTAGAGTCCCCAGAACCGAGTTATTGGCTGACGCAAAAACCGGGTTTCTTCCTCAAATTTCTGGATTAAAACCTAGAAGTTTGAGGAAGAAACCCGGTTTCTGGATCTCTTTTGCGTAAGTCGCGACTTGGAGGCGACGATCGACCGATAATTGTTTTGCTGTTGGCTGCTGCTTCCGGCTTAAAATCACGCCCCGAACACCAGCATCTGAAACCGGGTTTTTTGCCCAGGGCCTGCATATCAAGCGCAAGTTTTTCCTCGCTGTTACCCGGTGGATCTGGTTTTAGTGAGAATGGTGCGATCCTCTTCGAGGGCTTCGCTAACGGGCGCGAGTCAACTCAAATTAAAATTGCTAGCGTGGGTAAAGTTTCATCAGTTCCCTCACCTGTTCGGCGTGATAGGAACTGCGAGTTAAGGGAGAAGCGACAACTTGCAAAAATCCCAAAGATTCGCCAAAATTTCTCCAAGCATCAAATTGTTCTGGAGGCACAAAGTTTTCTACGTTCAAGTGCTTTTGAGTCGGTTGCAGGTACTGTCCAACTGTTAAAATATCGCAGCCGACAGCCCGTAAGTCCTGCATCGCCTCCCGAATTTCGGCGTCTGTTTCTCCCAGTCCCACCATGATGCCGGATTTGGTGTACACCCCAGGTGCGAGTTCGCGGCTTCGCTGCAATAGTTCCAACGTGCGATCGTACTTTCCTTGCGGCCGAACCTTGCGGTAAAGTCGCTTTACGGTTTCGGTATTGTGGTTGAGTACCTCTGGCCGGGCTGCGAGAATGATTTCTAAAGCTTGCCAGTTGCCGCACAAGTCGGGAATCAAAACTTCTATAGTTGTATCGGGCATTGCCGATCGCACTGCTTGAATGCACTCGACAAACTGAGACGCGCCCCCATCCGGCAAATCGTCCCGGTTGACAGAGGTAATCACGACGTGGTTGAGTTTGAGCCGCTGCACCGCTTGCGCCAATCTTTGGGGTTCTGTGGGATCTAAAGGTTGGGGCTTTTTCTCAAAATCGATGTCGCAGTAAGGACAGGCGCGGGTACAAGCCGGGCCCATAATCAAAAATGTCGCAGTACCTGCGTTGAAGCATTCGCCGATGTTCGGACACGACGCCTCCTCGCAAACCGTATTCAGGGATAAATCCCGCAAAATTTCTTTGACGTTGCCGACGCGCTCCCACTGAGGGGCTTTAACTCGCAACCACTGGGGCTTAACTGTCACGTCTGTCTCCGCCTGAGTAGTATTTTACAAATAATTATATACGAGGTTGCTAAATTTTAACTTGAATGTGATAAGCTTAAAATATAGTGACTAATTTCGGGATGTAGCGCAGCTTGGTAGCGCACCTCGTTCGGGACGAGGGGGTCGCAGGTTCAAATCCTGTCATCCCGATTATAAAATTAAATTGGATATTCCCCAGCAAGTGAGTTTGTTTTGGGCGATCGTCCGGGTGTGTATATTTGTGGTACGCATAAATTAGTCGAGGGGGCGATTGCCTACGGGATAGCTGCGCTTCACGGGCGTGTTAATTTGCCTTTGCTAAAAAATTAACTTTAGCGACTGTTTTGGCAAAGGGAATGAGAGAATAAGGCGTAAAGAATCACAACAGCAGTAAAGAGTAGCCAACAAGTCTTTGCCTTCTCCCTCTGTGATGATTTGGGACGGTGTTTAATCACACGTACTTGCTCAAAACTGAGAACTTTGACCAAAGTTTAAAACCGGAGGCAAGTATAAATACTGCAATAATTCTTACATACAATTTTATTAAAATTTACATCTTCAGATAGATGTATTAATAGGTGAATGAGCTTATAATAAGACTTAATTGTTAGCGTGTCTAAAATTAACCCAAAAACCGGAGGATATTCCAATGCAAATAAGTGGCAAAGCCTTCGGCTCCTGCTCTCGCTGCGAAACAGTACCCGAAAAAATAGAGGGCAAGGGAGGTCTATACCTGTGGTTTCCAGTATCGCACACGCTGACCAAGGTTATTTCTGCACTAACCAAGGCAGAAATTGAATTCCGGCTGTTAGAAGAGAGCAAGTGTTTGTACATTATGCTTGAGGGAATAGCAAAAGAAAAGTTTAACGCCCTAGCATCATCGCTGCTGACAACTCAAGAGTTGAAAGAGACAAAAGTTTTGTGGATGCGCGAAGTTGAACAGCCGAAACTTAGCGATTTTTATCGCAGCACTTCTTTAGACTCTTTTATTAATTTGAGTAACTCTAATTGGCTGTTAGATTTATTGTCCGAAGAACGCATTACTACACATTTTCAGCCCATTGTTTATACCTCAGATACTTCTAAAATTTTTGCCCACGAAGCGCTGCTCCGAGGAATTGATGAGCAAGGAAAGTTAATTTATCCGGGTCGGATTTTTGCCCAAGCAGAATCAGCAGGCCTAATTTTTCAACTAGATGTTTTAGCCCGGACTCGCGCTATCCGCGAAGCCCATGTTTACAATATCAAAGAACTACTTTTTATTAATTTTTCTCCGACTTCAGTTTACGATCCCGCTACGTGCCTGCGAAGAACTGTACAGGCTATTGATGAAGCGGGAATTCCTCACAGCAATATTGTTTTTGAAGTAGCGGAATCTCAGCACCCTCCTGATATCGATCACTTGATTAATATTCTGAGGTTTTACCGAGAGGCGGGATTTTTAATTGCCCTGGACGATTTTGGCAGCGGTTCTTCTAATTTAAATTTGATGCACCAACTGCGTCCTGATTTTATTAAGTTAGATATGCAATTGATTCGCAATGTCCATCAAGATTATTATAAGGCACTCATTACGGAAAAGATGTTAGAAATTGCTGCTCAATTAGAAATTAAAACAGTTGCTGAAGGTGTGGAAACTTTGGAGGAGTTTGAGTGGGTGCGAGAACGGGGAGCCACTTTGGTTCAAGGTTATTTGATTGCTAAGCCGACTTCTCCGCCGATCGCAGTTACGAGCTATATTGGTGCTGAACCACTACCTATTTCTGCTTAACGGATTTCCAGTTGCGATTTGGGGCTACATTTGCTCGTCCCCAGGCTCTGCCTGGGAACGCATATCGGGAGGCTCTGCCTCCATTAAAATGAGACAACAATTTGGAGGCAGAGCCTCCGGCTTTTCATTACCAGGCAGAGCCTGGTAACGAGAATAACTAGCATTTTAAACGCTCAAATTGCGTCGCAGAAAGCTTTCTAAGGATTCCATGCTCATGCCGTAGATTGATTCCAAGTTTTGCACTTCTTCGGGAGTGCAGAAATACTCGTTACCCAGCAATACCCGCAAAGTTCCTAAGTCTTTTTGAGCTTGAGGATTCAATAAACCCAAGGCATTTCTCAAACCGTCAAACACAACCAGCGGCGGATGGATTACCATCGGTTCGCGATTGAATAAGCGTCCAAAAATGCGGGGAATGTCATCCCTTGTCAGCACATCCGGGCCACCGACTCGCAGAATTTGGTTGCGGGCGCCTTCGACTGTTGGCGAGTCTGCGGCAATCTTTGCTAAGTCGTCGGTACTGACAACAGAGGTGCGGTTTTTGCCGTCGCCAATCAGCAGGTAAAGTCCGGTTTCTCGAAATCTTTCTGCTAGGGGTAACAAGCTGGAAGCAAAACCGGCAGGCCGCAAGATTGTATAATTCAAGCCGCTGTTTTGCAGGTATTTTTCTACTTCTCGCTTGGCTTTGAATACTGCGGAATCTTCGTATCCCCGATCGACTCCCAGTACCGAAATAAAGACAAAGTGCTGCACTCCGGCTTCTTTGGCGCAGTCGATCAATTCTATGTTAGCGCGGTAGTGGACTGCTTGAACATCGCCGCCGGTGCCGTGGCTGCTGATGATATATTGCACTCCTTGGCAGGCTTTTTTAATATCTTTGTCTTGTTTTAAGTCGCCGATAAAAATCTCGGCGCCTCGGTTTTCTAGTTCTGAGTAGCGAGATGCGAGGCGAACGAATGCGCGGACAGGCTTTTCTTGCTGTCTGATTTCTCGTACAATTCGGCGGCCTAGTGCGCCTGTTGCTCCGGTTACTAAGAACATGATTTTTAGTTGTTGGTTGTTACTTACATCTTGCACATTTCTCAATAGTAGCCAAGATGCCTGTTCCACAAAGATTGAATTTTGTTGTGGGGTTGGCCTCTTGCCCGCCCATCCAACGCTTATTGAGAATGGGGCAAGATGTCAATTGTTATTAACCTTATAACTTATAAATCAAATTTCGACAATTACGGGGGCGTGGTCGCTGGGTTTGATTAATTTTCTGGGAGCAACATCTATTGTACAGTTTTTTGCTTGTTCGTACAGGGGAGGGCTGAGATAATGGTGGTCGATTCTCCAGCCGTTGTTGCGGGGAAATGCGGCAGCGCGGTAGTCCCACCAGCTATAATGGCCGCCTTCTGAGGTGAATTTGCGAAAGGGGTCGTTTAATCCTAATTCTATGATTTCTGTGAGTGCGAGGCGCTCGGCTACTGATAGGCCGACGGAGTTAGCATTGGCTTTGGGATTGTGGATATCTCGATCGTCCGGGACGATGTTGAAGTCGCCGCAAATGCACAAGTTGGGGGATTTATCTAGTGCTATTTTGAGGTATTCTTGGAGGAGTTTGAGCCACTTTAGTTTGTACTCATATTTCTCGCTGCCAACTTCAGAACCGTTGGGAACGTATACGCAAATAATGCAAATATCGTCTATAACCCCGGCTATTAGGCGTTTTTGTTCGTCAAAAATACCTGCGGTTTCGTCGCCGAGAAGGGGGGCAAATCCGCTGCTGATTTCCGACATTGGCGATCGGCTAAAGATGGCAACGCCATTGTAGGATTTTTGACCGGAAATGTAGCAGTTGTAACCGAGGTTGGTGAAGGGTTCTAGGGGGAAGTCTTTGTCTGTAACTTTGGTTTCTTGGAGGCAGAGAACGTCTGGGGAGTTTGTTTGCAACCAGCTAGTAACGTGTTCTATGCGGGTGCGGATTGAGTTGACGTTCCAGGTGGCGATTTTCATTTTTTGTTTGTTATGTACTCTCTGATTATTGGCCCGATCGTAAAGTGCGATCGCCCATTTTGTTTTACTGTTTCAACTAATGACCGTCGTCCTAAAGATTGCATGACTTTCAATAGTTCTGCCCGTGATAGTTGCTTGCAGGTTTTATGCTATTTGTAAGATGTCGGCTGGTTCGAGCGTGCTTGCTAGCCAAGAGATAAGTTGTTGTTCGGATGCGGTTAGGCGATCGCACTGCTGGTGCAGGAGTGATTCTAAGTCACCTCAGAATAGGGTATCATAGGATAGGAATTCGGAAACGCTGTCGCCTAATAAGTCTTGAATCTATGACTTTTTCGGTAGCAACCAGCTAAATGTGACTTTTTATGGTCGAGCTGGGATGCAAAAACCTACCAAATATGACTTTATATTAAATAAGTTAAGATGGCTGACATAACTTCAAGAACCACCGAACACTTAGACTACCCATTCCTATTAGTCACGCACATGGTCTGTGCGGATCAGCAGATTCATAGTGAAGAGTCGAAAGCACTACGCGAACTAGCAACGCAGATCAGCGCTTCTCAACGCACTCTAGCTGAGATGGAAAAAATTCTGGCTCAAGATGAAAACCACCTTTCTGTAGAAGATTTAGCTCGGAAAGTGTCGCCCGGTGAGCAAAGTGAGGCCATGTCCCAAATGTTGGCGATCGCCTATGTTGACGGTTTTTGTTCGGCATTAGAGCGGGAGATGGCCCAACAAGTAGCACGGATTTGGAACTGGCCAACGGGAGAAGTACAGCGACAGTTGGCAGAAGCAGGAGCCTTCACTGATACCCGATTTATAGGCGAACACAACCAACAGAAACTCTCTTTCGGTGCGCGTTTCCTTGCAGGGGCTGATTCTCTCCTTTCACGCGCATTGGTGGATAATTTAGCAAAGCTCACTGGGAGCGAGCAAAAAGTTGAGGAACTGCGACGAGAAATCCTGTTAACGGGACCAGAATATGATGAAGCCATACGTCAATGTGCAGTCATCGCCGATGAAGATTACAAATTTGCAGAATTGGCACTTAAAAGTGCTGATAAAGCTCTTTCCAAGTTGGAAAAAAATATTCAAGTGGCTATCGAAGACATCAAATATAAAACAGGTGGAAAAGGTCAAGCTACCACTGCTAAGGAAGTCGCCAAGCAACTTGACGATACTAGAAACTCTCTGATTGCCGAGATTATTAAAGAAATAGAGGACGTGCGGGAGTCACTTCGCGCCAAGGAACGCGCTCTCAATCATTTCAGCATCACTTTTATGGGCAGAACTAAGGCGGGAAAAAGCACTCTTCATGCCATAGTTACAGATGATGGATGGGATGCGATCGGTGTAGGCAAGCAGCGCACAACTCGGTTGAATCGGGTGTGCGAGTGGAAGAATATTCGCATCATTGATACTCCTGGGATTGGTGCTCCGGGCGGCCAAAGTGATGAAGAAGTTGCTAAAAGTATTATCGACGAGTCAGATGTGATTTGTTATGTGGTCACAAATGACAGTATCCAAGAGAGTGAGTTTGCTTTCTTGCGCTTATTAAAAGAAAAAGCAAAGCCATTAATTATTCTACTGAATGTCCATAATAACCTGCGCGACTCTCGCCGGTTGGAGCATTTCTTAAAGAACCCCGATAAAATGTTTGTGATGGATGGTCAAAGAGGTCTAGGCGGACATATTGACCGTATCCGTCGCTACGCTCAAGAGCATTATGCTAATGACTATTTCAATATTGTTCCTGTGATGCTGTTGGCGGCGCAGCTTTCCCGCGAACCAGAACACGCAAAGAAGAAACAGGAGCTTTTTAAGGCAAGTCGGATGCAGGATTTTCTTGGTTTAATTCGTGTATCTCTGGTTAATCATGGCGCAATTCGGCGCTCTCAAACTTTTCTAGGTTCTACCGTAGGCGCAATTGATAATCCTTATAAGTGGGTAAATCAACAAGCTTTAGTCTATGAAAAATTGACAGAGACGCTGAAAAATGAGCGCGAGGGAATCCAAAAGGACATCCGAAAAGCAGCTAAGGATGCTAAAGACTCTTTACTGCAACAAATCGAGAGGATTTTTCAAGATGCTATAGAAGCTGTTCCATCTTTTGCAGAAGATCATTGGAACTGTAACGAAGTTGCCATGAAGCTGGGATGGGAAAAAATTTTAAAAGCACTTCGATTTGAGAAACGCTTAAAGATAGCTTATGAAGAGACTAGCAAAAAATTCAATAAGGAAGTTCAGGAAGTTCTGGAGGAAATAGGAAATGAATTACAGCTAATATCTGAGCTTGGCAGTAGCGACTTCAACTTTACTGAGCAGGATTCAAACAATTTTCGAGATTTTGTGCGAATTGGTGGAGGCATTCTAGGGATAGCAGGAACTATTATAGCGTTATTCGTCGCCCCTCCTGTGGGTCTCGCTATCGGGATTGTAAGTGCTGTGGTTAGCGGGATTGTTGAAATGTTTAAATCCAAAGATGAAAAGCGACGCGAGGCTGTTATAAATATCTCAACTTCATTGGAAACTCAGCTCAACGCTCAGAGGCAAAACACTCTACAGCAGGCTGAGAGAGATTTTGGTAAGTATTCTGATTTTGTAACCAAAAATATCAATATCTATTTTGAAGAATTGATAGCAGGACTAGATGCGATCGCGACTCATCTCAAACGAGCAAAAAAGAAGTTATCAGGTACAGAAAATTATCTCAATCGTGCGTATGCTAAGCGAATCCTTGACTGGTGTGCTGAAAAATATGAAACTATGACAGATGAGTGTATCAACCAAATCATTGCTACAGTCGAACGAGATTTAGGGCGCAACATGAAGATTGTCACAAAATCCAAAGTTCAACCACGAAAATCACTAGAGGATATTAAACACATCCTTCAAGAGGATATTTCCTTTAGCGATCTCAAATCTCCCAAATAAGGACTAAACTAACATGACTCAGAACAACTCCAACTTTCAAGCTGCCGATGTCGGTGCATTTTTCAACAAAACGCGAGTAAAATTTGACAGCTTACTGGCTCAGGGAAATACATCGGAACTAACAGCTATCCGCAAAAAAGTGGACGATGAATTAAAAGAGTATCAAGAACAGGGAATTCTAGGTGTAGCTTTTGTCGGGCAATACAGTGCTGGTAAATCAACTATTATCTCTGCCATGACGGGGCGGCGCGATATCCGCATTGATGCTGATATTGCTACTGATAAAACGACCAATTATGACTGGAACGGCATCAAGCTAATTGATACGCCTGGACTTTTTACAGACCGCCAAGATCACGATGAGATTACTTATGATGCCATTAACAAATCTGACTTGCTGGTTTTTTGCCTCACCTATATGCTCTTTGACTCATTGACAGCAGAGAATTTCAAGAAGTTAGCCTATGAAAAAGGCTATCGCTGGAAAATGATGCTGGTTATCAATAAAATGTCTGATGAAGCAGGAGAAGAAGAGCAAAAAATTGTCAACTACCGCCCATTACTCACAAGTTAAGCTAAAAGCACTATTGTCAATGAGTCAAATTACTCATCTTTTACCTGTTGACCCAATT
>NZ_JAUBQH010000120.1:0-5341 GCF_036701145.1 Microcoleus sp. Pol17C6 | reverse complement strand
AGCATTGCACCTTTAATTTCAGGATCTGGCTTATTAATCTGTATCCTGAGCTACTATTTAACGTGCGCTTACCCTGTATACGTCTTGCCCAGTTCCTGATTACCCAGTGCTTCTTGGTAGTGGTTTCTACGCCTGACTTTGACTCTGCATATCGGATATTTTCTGTGTTGAACAACAGGGGATTGGATCTCTCCCTAACTGATATCTTGAAAGCGGACATTATTGGAAAAATACCAGAAGGGCAAAAAGAAAAATATACTAAAAAGTGGGAAGATACCGAGGAGGAGCTGGGACGCGAGTTATTCAAAGACTTGTTTTCTCATATTCGGATGATTAAGGAAAAGAAAAAACTTAGCAAGAGTATCCTTAAAGAGTTTCAGGAAAACATCAATCCTGCCGCAGGGTCTCAGCAATTCATTGATGAAATTTTAGATCCTTATGCTAAGGCTTTTTCCGAAATTCAAAACTTAACCTATGAAAGCGAGCGGCGTGCCGAGGAAATTAATCAACTATTTAAATGGTTAAACAAAATTGAGAATGTTGACTGGATACCGCCTGCGATTCTCTACCTGTCGCGCAACCGTAATAGCCCCGATAATTTGGTGCGTTTTTTTACAGATTTAGACCGCATAGCGGCAGGTTTAATGATTGTCCGCGCCAATATCAATGAGCGCATTGAACGTTACAGCAGATTGCTTACTGCTATTGAACAAGAGGAAGATTTATTCAATTCCAATTCACCGCTCCAGTTTACTCCTGAAGAGTCAAACAATATCCTTAGAGTCCTCGATAGTGACCTTTACCTAATCCAAAAAATTCGTCTTTATGTTTTGCTGCGCTTAGATGCTGCTCTGTCAGAAGGTGAAGCATCTTACAACTTCTCCAAAATTACTGTCGAGCACGTACTTCCCCAAAATCCCGGGGCTAATAGTGAGTGGATGAAGTGGTTTCCTAGTCAGGAAGAGCGCGATCAATATGTACATCGTCTTGGCAACTTAGTTTTACTATCTGGTGCGAAAAACACTCAGGCAAAAAATTATGATTTTGATGTGAAAAAGCAGAAGTATTTCACTACTAAAACGGGCGTTTCACCCTTTGTGCTTACTACCCAAGTGCTGCGGGAACAGGAATGGACGCCAGAAGTAATCGCTCGACGACAGAAAGAGCTGATTAATGTTCTCAAGAATCTTTGGCGCTTATAGGATAATTGAATTTGATATCCAATTCCTATTATCTGTCCATCAGCACAAAACCATCTGCGTCCATCTGCCGTCAAAAAAAGCTAAATCCCGCAGCAAAAACCTTACTTTTTAGGCCGCTGCTGCTGGTAAACGCTGACAACTTTATCCGCATAAGTAGCAGTTGCACCACTTTTGCAAGCTGCGGAGTCCCCAGTCATCCACCAGCAAGCGGCGCGGCGTACAGCGGTTAATTCATTGTTGCTGCTAGCTTTGTATTCGTCGCGCAGCAAATCGCCCACGATACAGGTAACAATTGATTTGGCTTTTGTCGCGTCGGCCTCAAATTGTTGGGGTGTTAAATCTTGTTTGGTACAGAATTTTGCCCAGCGGGAAATATTGCCAGGTAAAACTTGCCACTGACTGTACATTCCGTCATTTGCAGTTTGTGGCGGTGCGGCTTGTCGCATTGCTTCTACAAGGGCGGAAACTTGCGCGTCGGTGACTGATTGCGCTGCTGCTGGAAGTGATTGCAATCCGAGGCTAATTATCAGGCTGCCGAATAGTAGATTGGTTTTTGCGATCGATTTAAAATTCATTCACAATGCCCTGTTGTAATCAAAGTTTCCTGCCACAAAGTTTAGCTTAAAACGGATCGAATACCTCTGTCTTAAGTATGATTTGCCCACTTAATGCAGTGTCGATCGCCCTTACGATAGAAATTGTTAATCAAGTACGATAAAATCATGGAAGTACAACCCAGGGAAATTCGACGTTACACTACAGCAGAGGGTACGGCACCATTCGCCGAGTGGCTTGATGCCCTCCGCGATCCGAATGTTAGAGTTAGAATCAAATCTAGGCTTGACCGAAGTTGAGCAAGGTAATCTCGGAGATTTCAAGTCAGTGGGACAATGAGTTTTTGAACTCAGAATTTATTACGGCCCGGGCTACCGTGTCTACTTCGGACAAGTCGGCTTGACTATTGCGGTAATCCTCATAGCTGGGGATAAAAGCACCTAAGAATAGAACATTCGACAAGCTATAGAATACTGGACAGATTATGAAAAATGTGAAAGCACCGACAAGTGATAGCTACCGCGAGTACCTAACTGAATCTCTCCACGAGCTGGAAGAAGCTGCTGGTTTTATCGGCGCTATTTTGGCAGAAAAAGACCCTGAACCCGCACTTTTGAGAAATGCCATCCGAAAGGTGATTGAGGCTCGAATCAGGATGAATGCTCTTTCGGAGTCAGCAAAACAGCATCACGAAAAACTCGACAAGATGCTGGCTGAAAGTGCAGGTTCGGAAATCTATAGTTTGGTAGAATTGCTCGAAGCATTAGGATTTAAACTAGAAATTACAGTCGCAGATACTGAGTTGTCGGCTGACTCGGAATCTACGGATTTGGGGGAATCAGGATTATCGCCCGAACCAGTAGTAATTAATCCCAGTTAATAAGTAAATCGCGCCCTCACCCTTCCCTCACAAAATCTAACAATCGGTGAGCCATTTCTAGCTTGCTGCAAGGTGCTATTTCTACTTGCTTGCCGGCGGCATTAATTAATATGGCTTGATTGGTATTGCTGCCGAAACCTGCACCTATTCGATCGATCGGGTTTGCGGCAATTACATCCAGTTTCTTTGCCCGCAATTTCTCCAAAGCTGGCTTGACAATATCCCCAGTTTGTGCTGCAAACCCGATTAATTTTTGGTGCGGCTGTTTCAATTTTCCCAACTCTGCCACAATATCCGCTACTGGTGCCAAAGGCAAACAATTCGGGAGCGATCGCTTCGGAAGTTTCTCACTACTGTACTCGGCAGGTTTCACATCCGCTACCGCCGCCGCCATCACCGTCAAATCCGCATCGGGAAAGCATTGCAGCATCGCCTGCCGCATTTCTTGTGCACTCGTAACTGCGATCGCCCGCACACCTGAGAGCGGCAATTCGCCAGTTATACTGTGTACCAGCGTCACTGTAGCGCCGCGGTGCTGTGCAGCTTGCGCTAAAGCTATGCCCATTTTGCCCGTGGAAGGATTGCCGATAAACCGCACCGGATCGAGGTGTTCCCGCGTTCCTCCCGCACTGATCAACACCCGAATGCCCGCTAAATCTCGATCGCCCTTCGCATACAACAGCGATTCAATATGAGGCAAAATCTCATAAGGTTCTGCCATCCGGCCGACACCCGCGCGATCGCACGCCAGCATTCCCGCCCCCGGATTCGCAGCATGATAGCGCCGATAACTCAACACTTCCCGCCAATTCCGCTGCACCGCCGGCTGTTCCCACATATCTGTATTCATCGCCGGTGCCAGCAAAATAGGGCAAGTAGAAGCTAAGACAGTATTAGTCAGCAAATTATCAGCAAAACCCCCCGCCAACTTAGCCAAAGTATTAGCTGTCAAAGGAGCAATCACAAAAACTTCCGCCCATTCTCCCAGTTGAATATGCAGGGGGCGGCCGTGACTTGGTTGCCAAAAATCTTTGTCAGTAAAAGCAGGATGGCGGCACAGAGTAGCAAAAGTCAAAGGCGTTACAAACTCCCCTGCCGCATCAGTAAGAATAACTTTAACTTCCGCTCCAGCTTTGGCTAAAGTTGAAACTACTTCGCAAACTTTGTAAGCCGCAATCCCGCCACTAACGCCGATTAAAATTCGTCTGCCTTTCATGTCATTTTTTCATAAAAAAGAATCAAGAAAGAAATTAAGATAAAAACAGGCTAAAATCCCTAATTCATCTGTTTAATCCGCAACAAAATATGCTGCTAACTTCTTCCTCAATTCCGTCGAAAATTTTGAGCTAGATTTTTCAGTCTATGCTTCGTCGTAGGCTTCCATATCCAGAAGGTGGAGATAAGGTTCAACCAGCTCCGGCCGCTGAAAAGCAAGCGATCGCAACAAATGCCAATCATTCAATCCCTCAAAAGGATCTGTATAATCGTCAACTTCCAAACGGACAGCCAATTCTGCCACGTCCTGAGAAGTAAGTACAGCAATATCGCGCGATGCTTTGGTTAAAGTTTTCATTTTTTTCCCCTGCCCGAGACTTCCGCCATACTATATACTAAACCTTTAATCAGATTTCGACACAGTTTCTACAACAAAACTTCGCATTACCTCTATAACTTCCGGCAGAATCTCGTGTCCCATTTTAAATTCTCGATACTGCACCGCAGCTCCCCAAGCCGTCAAACTCTCGCGCGATCGCACAGCAGCACTAACGGGAACAATAGTATCTTGAGTACCGTGTACGATTAAAACAGGTGGCAAAACACTCCCCGCAACTGGCGAAATCTGGTGTAAATAACCGCTCAGACAAATTAAACCAGCTAGGGGCAAAGTCAATCCCACATCTAGAGTCATCGCTCCGCCTTGAGAAAAGCCACCTAAAATAGTGCGAGACAAAGGCACGCCCGTGCTGCTTTCCAAAGACAGCAAAAATTCCCTCAGCAATTGCCGGCTTTCTACCAATCCCTGAGCGTCTTTGCTTTGAAGGTTATACCACGCTTTGCCGCTCGTTACCTGGGGATGGGGAAAGGGGGCATCGGGAAACACAAACTGATAATCCGGCAAATTGAAAAAGGGTGCTAAGGAAGTCAAATCCCGAGCATTAGCACCCCATCCATGCAAAGCGACAATCAAAGCGACAGGTTTGCGATCCGTTGTGGGCGGAATGCTAATAGATTGTAAAGACATCGTAGTTAATAATTGGTAATCTGGTCTGGCTACAATTATAAATTGTCACGACGGGTAAAACCCCAGATATTTGTTTTCGGCAATATTCCACTGTAATTAGCACGCGCTTGCTAATAACTATAATAGTTGACTGTTGACTGTTGACTGTTAACCGTTGAAAGTAGAGTGCGACCTCGCACATTTCCAAAGTAGAGTGCGGATAGTTCACCTTTTATAAACAGGAATTAGGGAGGATCTCATATTTGTAAAAACACTTCTTCTGGCTCCTTCATTCTGACTCTTTCCTCCTGGCTCCTGGCTCCTGCCTCCCAACTCCAATTTATAGCTTGGCTGCAAAAGTGATATCGTTTCCGGTTGCATCGGAATAATAAAATCGAGTCAACAGTAGACCTCTTGCAAAAAAAATCTATGTTATAATTAAAGGTTTTGAATTTTAGATCTGAAAGCTAACTCATAATTGTA
>NZ_JAUBQH010000119.1:0-5384 GCF_036701145.1 Microcoleus sp. Pol17C6 | reverse complement strand
TTGGCTGGCATACATTCTAACTAATGAGCGCTTATTTTATATTTATATTATACAATCTAGCTGCGTATCAGCTTACCTCTTGCCCTTGCAGAACGATCGTCTTCGGAATATTAACGAGCCCGAGTGTGAAAGTAATCGCAGTGGTGAATCAACATTTCAATCAAGCCACAGTCATCGAACACACTGGTTTTTGTGCAAGGGATCTGAGATATTGCACCATTATCAATAACCCTTCTCTGGGTGGGTTCTCCTGCCCACCCCACAAGAAAATGCACTTGTTGTGGAACAGGCATCTTGCCTGTTCTTAAGAATGGTGTAAAATGGGCAATGGATAAAAAACAGCAAGCTGACTGGTATCAACGGCTAGATGTTGTTTGATGCCATTGGTGCATTTGTAATGGCAGAAGCCTTGAGACTCGACACTCGCAAATTGCACGTATTTTTTACGGCTACACGGAGCTATTAGAGGATTTCTAGCCCTTTGTCAATCAATTTTACGCTGTGAGGTAATGAAGGGATATTGTGGAGCCAAGAAGAAACCGACGAGACTAGCGAAGAGAATCGGTGTAAAAGTGCTGAATCCTGTCAACTTGGCGAGTAGCAGAGTTGTACTAATTGGAGTTCGAGTAACTGTTGAATTCAGAGCAGCCATTACACAAATCATTGCCAAAGTCTCGTTGGATGCGGGATTAATGATAGCGATTGCTTTTCCTAAACAGGCTCCTATAAAAAACAGTGGGATGATAATCCCCCCCCGCCAGCCTCCATTTACGGTCGTACTAATGGCAAACACTTTAGCAATAACTAAAGTTAAGACAAATCCCAAAGAAAAGTTTCCCTCAACAATTTTTTCAATTTGATGTTCGCCAAAGAAACGAGTGAGCGGAAATAAAGCTGATAAAACACCAAGTGCTAGCCCAGCTAAAGTAGTTCGCACATAGATTGGACTGGGTATCGCATCAAACAAGCGACCTACACTGCGAAATACAGCGATAAAAAGCCACCCCATGATCGCACCTACGATTCCATAAGCAATCGCGGCGCCAAAGTCATAAAGGCTGTCCACATTGTATTGAGGAAAATGCCAGGTAGGACCAATTCCTAGCTGGGTAATTGCTACAAAAATGGTGTAACTTGCACAACTGGCCACGACCGCAGGCAATATTGCTTCAAAATACTCCACAACATTCTGATGATGCAGGATTTCTAAAGCAAAAAAAGTACCACCCAAAGGAGCGCCGAACAAAACTGTAAAACCCGATGCCATGCCAGCAATACTCAAAGTTCGTAGTGCCTCTCCACGCAATTGAAAGCGATCGGCTAACCACGTACCAATTGAACCTGTTACTTGCACCATTGGTGCTTCTGGACCAGCACTGCCTCCACTTGCAATACTGATTAGCGACGACAGAATCATCGAAGGATTCTCCTTCATTGGTAATCGCCCACCATTGAGATGAATATTGTCAATAATCAACCCTATTTCGCCAGGATTTCCCAGCCAATGAATGAGCAAACCGATGAGCAAACCCGCAAGGGGCATGATGATTAGTAGAGAAAGTCCACTAAAATATTCAAATCCCAGCATTATGTAAGACAAAAATATCCAATAACTTGCACCAAACAAACCACAAATGATTCCTAGCATTGCCCATAGGAATACCGAACGTGTGAGATTTACTGGGTTTCGTTTCATTGTTTACTCCTTGTCTCTAACTAGGAAGTTAGGAAGTCTTAAAAACTATTTTGTATAATAGTATACTGTTTTTTTGTCTGTATCTTCTATTGACTCAAAAATGTATGAGCCCGATCGAGCTTTCGGCTCGCGGGCTCTGTATAATTCCGATCTAACCGGATTTGATTTGAGAAAAAACTCAAGTCTTTATGCCAATTTCCCAAAGTTGTGCAACAGTTGTAAGGATTTGTTGTTTGATATTTTGGCTTGTAGCAAGGATTTTGGTGCAGTAGCCCCTCTACCAACTGTTGCAAACTTTTTGATAATTAGTATTGCTGCAAAGCGGTGCAAATCGCTCGACTAAAAGCCTAATTTTTCTAACACGGGCTTAGTTGAAACAATATGTCGATCGATCCCTAGTTTTTTTGGCTCCACACCCAAAGCCAAAGCCACCAATTGTGACAAATGCAACACGGGCAAACCCAACTTGCGCCCGATTACTTTTTCCACCTCCGGCTGTCGCGAATCCAAATTCAAGTGACAGAGAGGACAAGGCGTTACCATACAATCAGCGCCATTGTCAAGAGCATCTTGAATATGTTTGCCTGCCATTTGAAAAGATTGGTTAGTGGCATAACTCGCCAACGGCCAGCCGCAGCACTGCGTCCGCCCTCGATAATAAACAGGAGTTGCCCCGATCGCCCGAAATACATTTTCCATCGATTCGGGTTGGTGCGGGTCATCGTAAAGCAGCTTATCCTGAGCTCGCAGCAGGTAGCATCCGTAAAAAGACGCGCACTTCAAGCCCGAAAGCTTGCGGGTGACTCGCTTCTGCACCTCGTCGAGCCCGTAATCGGCAACGATCGCCCACAACAGATGTTTCACCTCGGTACTGCCTTGATAAGGCGAACAGCCTTGTTTTTGGAGTAAACCGTTGACTTTTTCTATGTAGTTGGGATCGGTTTTTTGGCAATCCTTGAGGCGATCGTCCACATGACCGATTACTCCTTGACAAGTGCTGCAATGCGTCAGCAAAGGCAAATTCAGTTCCTCAGCCAAAGCAATATTGCGGGCGTTGACAGTATCTTCGAGCAACTGCGAATCTTCCTTGAAAGTGCCAGAACCGCAGCAGGAAGCTTTCTTGAGTTCCACCAGTTCAATCCCCAACGCTTGAGTCAGCGCTTGAGTAGACAGGTAAAGTTCGCGGGCCGCCCCTTGGGCAACGCAACCGGGAAAATAAGCATATTTGAGATTTGGGGATGGCATAATTGTTTCTGCTGGGGAGACAAGGCAAGGGACAAGAAACGAGAGCGGTGGAGGTCGGGAGGCTTCCTGCTTAGTTTTCCCTCTTTATAATTAACGTATCACCGCCTAGCTAGGAGCCAATTGTCAGCTTTTCTCAAGCATTTTGAGTTGATGACTGACGGACCATCGACCAAAAATCAGGTTCCTCTACGTTATCAGGTGGCTAAACGAAATGATTGATTTTGGGCTATTGGGGGTTTTTTTGCCTTAGTCCTAGAGTTGCTGCGATCGTCCGTGTCCCAATTGTCGCTGGCCCGTGTCACTTAGAAAAGCGGCCAGCCTTTGTCCTGCAGATCCCCCTTTCGGATAAGATTAGATACGCAGCAACCAATGAGGACACGATGTTATGAGCCAAGACGACATTTTTGCTAGAGTCCAGAAAATTGTGGCAGAGCAACTGGAAGTCGATAAGAGCGAAGTCAAGCCCGAAGCCAACTTTGCTAACGATTTAGGAGCAGATTCCTTAGATACAGTAGAGCTGGTCATGGCCTTGGAAGAAGAGTTTGATATTGAAATTCCTGACGAAGCAGCCGAAGGAATTACTACGGTTCAAGCTTCTGTAGATTTCATCAGCAGCAAACTTGCAGCTCCAAAAGCATAAAATACCTGTCTTTTCCCCTAAGAGGAGAGAAGTTAGAAAACTGGAAACTCCTCTTTTGTTCTGCGTTCTGGGTGTTTAATTTTTTGAAACTGAAATCATGACAAATTTAGAGCGTAAGCGCGTTGTTATCACGGGTCTCGGCGCGATTACACCGATCGGCAATACCTTGTCCGAATATTGGGACGGGTTGCTTGCCGGGAAGAATGGTATAGGCCCGATCACCTTATTCGACCCGTCGCGGCACGACTGCCGCTTTGCCGCAGAGGTGAAGGGTTTCGACCCACACGACTATTTAGAGCGCAAGGAAGCAAAGCGGATGGATCGCTTTGCTCAATTTGGGGTGTCAGCGAGCAAACAAGCTGTTGCTGATGCGAAGTTTGAGATTAACGACCTGAACGCAGAACAGGTGGGTGTCATTCTTGGCACTGGCATTGGTGGCCTGAAGGTTTTGGAAGAGCAGCAAGAGATTTATCTGACTCGCGGCCCCGATCGATGCAGCCCGTTTATGATTCCCATGATGATTGCGAATATGGCCGCGGGGCTGACGGCGATTCAAACGGGCGCTAAGGGGCCAAACTCTTGCACCGTGACGGCTTGCGCTGCCGGGTCAAATGCCGTGGGCGATGCGTTTCGCCTAGTTCAGGGGGGTTACGCGCAAGCCATGATTTGCGGCGGTACGGAAGCTGCGGTGACACCTTTGTGCGTGGCGGGTTTTGCTGCGGCGAGGGCGCTTTCGACTCGCAACGATGACCCGACTCATGCTTGCCGTCCGTTCGATCGCGATCGTGATGGTTTTGTCGTCGGCGAAGGTGCTGGCATTCTGATGCTAGAAGAAATGGAACACGCTCTGGCGCGTGGCGCGAAGATTTACGCAGAAATCGTCGGCTACGGTTTAACTTGCGATGCGTATCACATGACTTCTCCGGTACCGGGGGGGGAAGGTGCGTCGCGGGCGATGGCTTTAGCGCTCAAGGATGCGGGTTTGACGCCGGATCAAGTGAGCTATATCAACGCTCACGGCACGAGCACCCTTCCCAACGATTCTACGGAAACGAAAGCGATTAAAAAGACTTTGGGAGACCATGCTTACAAAGTAGCAATTAGTTCTACCAAGTCAATGACCGGCCATCTTTTGGGCGGTTCTGGGGGAATTGAGGCGGTGGCGACGGTAATGTCGATCGCCAATGACAAAATCCCGCCGACAATTAATCTGGAAAATCCCGATCCTGAGTGCGATTTGGACTATGTTCCTCATACAAGCCGCGATCTAAAAGTTGATGTGGCGCTGTCGAATTCCTTTGGATTTGGCGGCCACAACGTGACACTGGCATTCAAGAAGTTTGTTCAGTAACGGACAATTTTAAAATCGAGAGTCGAGAGTTAAAAGGTGAAAAATTAATTTTTCACCTTTTAATTTTTAGATAAATTTTAGATCGGGCGATCGCTTGACTCAAAACGCTTACTTGTTATGAGTCAAGCGCAACGAAATAAGCGCGTTGCCGAAAGGGCTAGATTCTTCAGTTCCTTCAGGACTCTGAATTACAACTACTCAAGCGGACTTGATATGACTTAGTTTGTTAACAGAAGATAACACAAGGAGAACTCTAAAAAATTTTTTCTCCAAACAAAAAGCGCCCCTATTTCTAGGAGCGCTTTTTGTCAATCTCAAGCTAAAACTTAGCCATTGATAGAAGGAGCAACCAAAGCTACTGGAGTGACTTCACTTGCAGCCAAGTCGAGAGGGAAGTTGTGAGCATTGCGCTCGTGCATTACTTCCATACCCAAGTTAGCGCGGTTGATCAC
>NZ_JAUBQH010000026.1:0-85003 GCF_036701145.1 Microcoleus sp. Pol17C6 | reverse complement strand
GCCTACACAGTCTCTTATGCTTATTTTGTTAACTTTGTCAAGTTCATATTATACCAAATTAGATGAGCTTACCCTGGGTTTTTACCGACTCTGCAGGCTCTAACGAAGTACAATACAAAAAACCCGGTTTCAGACTCTCCCTGCGTCCGGGACTGTAAAAGTTGGTTTAAGCGTTCTGACTTTAGTCCTTTATCAACTGTCAACTGTCAACTGTTTTAAAAGTTCCACATAACGGGGTTATCGTCTAAATGATCGGTGACGGTGCGCCCGATCGCGTCAATTTCTTTTAATTCCTCTTCACTCAATTTTACCTCAGCAGCTTTTGCATTTTCGGCTGCTTGTTTCCCGTCGCGCGCGCCGACAATGGCATTTGTTTGTGGCTGGGAAATCAACCAGGCTAAAGCTAAGTTGCCCAAGCTTGTCTGGTGGCGATCGGCAATTGGCCTGAGTTGATTTAATGCTGTTTGCACTCGGTCGTAATTTTCTTTGATGAACAGCTTATTTTTGGCGCGGTGGTCGCCTTCTTCAAACTTGTGTTCTGGCCCGAATTTACCTGTCAATATTCCTTGAGCTAGAGATGAATAGGCAATGATGGAGATATGATTGTCCACACAATAGGACATAGCATCTTTTTCTACCCAGCGCCAAAACAGAGAATAGGGCGGTTGCAAGCTGTCGATGCGTCCGTATTGGGCGGCTTCTTCTATTTGGGCGCGGGAGAAGTTAGAAACGCCGATCGCCCGAATTTTTCCCTGTTCTTTTAACTTGTTCAGGGCGTCCATTGTTTCTGCAATTGGCACTAACTCCGAATTCCAAGTGCCGGCGGGCCAGTGGATTTGGTAAAGGTCGATATAATCGGTGTTGAGGTTTTTTAGCGATCGATCGCACGCTTCGATTAACAAATCGGGTTTCAAGTGGTTGGCGAAAACTTTGCTAGCATAAACTACTTGCGATCGCACATCTGAAAGTGCTTGACCGATAATTTGTTCCGAATGCCCTTCTCCGTAAACCTCAGCCGTATCAAAGGTGGTAATACCTGCCTCAAAAGCCGCGCGCATTGCTTTGACTGTTTCAGCATCCTCAATTCCCACCCACATCCGCTTCCCGGCTTGCCAAGTCCCCATAATTATCGGGGTAATCTGAATTTGTGATGTCCCCAATTGTCGCTTTTGCATACCCTAAGTCCTCATTTATATTTTTAGTATTCACCCTCAATCTCTCTAATCTTAACAGAAAAAAGTTGGGTAGTCATGCACAGTAATGCTATCGTTTTATTCTGAAATAATTATAGTGATGTACAAAGTTAAAAATTAAAAAGGAGCATTTCACTTTTGCAGCCAAGCTAGAAATTGGAGTTAAGAGTCAGGAGCCCGGGGAAAAAAGTCAGAATAAAAAAGGAAGAAGCCAGAAGAAGTGTTTTTACAAATATGAGATACTCCTATTATGGTAGTATAAAACTACCTGGTAAAGCAAGAATTTAATCCTCTAAAATCAGTTTAGCCTCCTGTATTGCTTGAGAACTTTAGCGGGACTGATAAATGAAATGCCCTGAGAAGAAGAGGTACTAATCATGACAGCTTCAATGACAGGCTCATAAACCGTTTTTTCTGCCACCCACTCCACAATAAAGTTGGCACCTGAGCCTCCACTTGTATCATCTGCTGCAATGAAAAAGTCTGTGGAAGCAAGCGGCTTGAGTTCTACTGAACTCTTAATATCCTGCTTAATCAATTTCCCATCGGTATCGTAGTAACGCACAGAAGTAATAATAATCGAATTTGTCAGATCCGTATTGCGGATACTGAGGGTGGCTGACAAATTCATGACATTATCCTGGCTATTGTAGTGATAAATATGCGAGTAAATAGGGACATATACGGTTTGTCCCATCACAACTTTTGTTTTATCTAACGTGACCGATCTCAGTGAGGTTTCACGTTTTGTATCAGGTTGTTGTCTTTGTGAAATAGTTTGCTCTGAACAAGAGATCAGGACGATCGCGGCGATCGCCCAACCAACCCAGAAATGTTGTTTCAGCTTCATCGGCATTCATCCAAATACACCACATGAATGGCAGTTACGTCTACAACAGAGCGAACCGTCTCCTGTAGACTAAAACCGTAGTTAATCTATCAATTTCTATGGGTAAAGCAAATTTATCCGTTAAATTACCCGTTGAGAATTATATTTTTTAACGGGCCAAGCCACAGGCAAGCTGGTATATGTCAACCATCGCAATGCTGTTCCCGACTTTTAATAACTGTTGGGCTGACCCCAGCCACATCATTCCGGTCCACCAATTAATACCTACAGGATTTATTGTCACCTCAACAACAAACATTATAGAACTACATACTACAAGCATTTCTCTTCCTTGAGGCGGCTCAGTCATAAGGTTTGAGCGGCAGTTCAACCTGGAACGTGGAGCCTTTGCCCACTGTACTCGTCACCTGTATTTGTCCGCTGTGTGCCTTGACAATTTGTTGGACGATCGCCAACCCCAGCCCAAAGCCTCCGCTGTCCTGCGATCGCTCGGTGTCTACTCGATAGAAGCGATCGAAAATATAGGGTAAGTCCGCTTCTGGAATACCGATTCCCGTATCGATTATCTGAATGACTGCCAAATTGGAATGAAGAACTAGCCGTATCTTTACAGTTCCGCCAACGGGAGTATATTTACAGGCGTTGTAAAGCAAGTTTTCGACTACTTGCCGCAGCAAATCAGGATCGGCCAATAATTCAATCCGTTGTTCCGGTGATTCGCAGGTCAGTTTGATATTTTGGGCTTCTGCAAGTGCGAGAAACTGGGTTGCTAAATTGCTGAGGAGCTCGTTGAGATTGATTAACCTGAGCGATTCCGGCGCAAGTCGCCCTTGATGACGAGCCAACAGCAGTAAATTATTCACGAGCGCTCCCATTGATTTTGCGCTATCTACAATGTTTTCTAAGGGAGGATGGTAACGCGGATCGTCAGCCGCGATGAGCAACCCAAGCTGGGCATTAGTGAGAATGGCAGACAGGGGCGATCGCAACTCGTGAGAGGCATCGGCTGTAAAGCGCTGAAGCTGCTGATAGGCTTGCCGAATCGGTTGCATGGCCAGCCCGCTGAGAAACCAACCTGTGAGGGCAATTAAGCCCAGTGTCAGCGGTACAGCGAGAGTTAGCACGATCTGAAGCTCAGTGAGCCTGTTTTGAGTTTCTGTCAGGGGAGTTGCAACCTGAAGATAACCGAGTACCCCTGTTCTACCTTCAACGGGTAATGTCACCTGACGCAGCCAGATTCCTTTTGCCAAAAGTGGATCGGTCGATCGAACTGTGAGATAACCAAAGGGCGTATTTAACCGCTCGGGAGGAGAATTCCCAAAAAAACGAACTAGCAGCCCTTGTGCGTTATACCAGCGCACGTAAATCAGATCTTCAGCAAGGGGATGCGAACCGCTACCTAACAAGGAAACATGACTCAGATCGACCTGGTTCTGGTTTTGGCGAACTTCATAATGCACGCTGGCAGCCATGATTCTGCTTTTGTCATATAGCAGTCGATCGAGCGCCTCTAGTTTATCTTTCACCTCAATCTGATAGATCGCCCCAGCAAACAGCACGAGAATGCTTCCCATTGAGAGGGTGAACCAACGAGCCAGATTGCGACGACTTTGATTAAACATGACTTGGCTTGACGATCGTTACTTGAGAGGGGAGGTGAGGCGATAACCCATACCGTAAATGCTCTCAATCCAGTCTGCCGATCCTACAGCCTGCAAGCGTTGGCGTAGTTTGCGAACTAGAACCGTGATCGCATTGCTCTCTGGTTCAGTCCCCCATTCCCACACGCCTTGTTCAATCTGATTCCGAGTCAAAACCTGTCGAGGATGACGCATAAAATACTCCAACAACTGAAACTCGCGACTGGAGAGTGAAACGGTTGCACCTTGTCGCTCAACAGTAAGAGTATCGAGGTGGAGGTGCAGATCCTCAAGGCTGAGCGTATCTCCTTGCCAAAGGGGCGATCGCCGTCTTAATGCCCGGACTCGTGCCATGAATTCAACCAAATCGATCGGTTTCACCAGGTAATCATCTGCACCTGCGTCCAACCCGGTCACTTTTTCAGGCGTGGTGTCTCTTGCGGTGATCATCAAAATCGGCGCTGTTTTCCCTGCCGATCGATATTGACGACAGAGATTTACCCCACTGATATGTGGCAACATCCAGTCCAAAATCAACAAATCATATTCTTTTTCTGATAACAGCCACTGTGCAGTCTCTCCATCTTTTACCCCATCCACGCTATGTCCTGCTTGAGACAGCACTGTTTGAAGTGGCATCAGTTGCTTTGGGTCGTCCTCCACAAGTAAGATTCTCATATATTTCTTTAATTGGGCTGATAAACATCGATCGGCTGATGAAATTTATCTATTTTAAGTATGAATCTAAAAATGCCAACACTTGCTTTTTTTCTATTTGCGGCTCTAGGAGAAATCTCTGGGTGTTACGCTTTCTGGGCCTGGGTGAGACTTGAAAAGAGCATTTTGTGGGTTGTTCCAGGAATTTTAGCTTTAATCTGTTTTGCGTTTTCTCTAACTCAAGTCAATGCCTCAAACGCTGGAAGAGTATATGCTGCCTAGGTCGGTATTTACATTCTTACATCTCTGGTTTGGTTGTGGCTCATTCAAGGAGTTAAGCCAGATAAGTGGGACTTGCTTGGTGTTACAATTTCCCTGATTGGAACTGCTGTAATTTTGTTCAGCCCACATCGCTGATTGCTGTTTTTATAGAACTCGAATAGTTTACGCATCGCCCTTGAGTAGGATTTCAGCAGAGCGATCGCTCCACTAAAGTGCAAATATAGCAATCCTAAATCATTTGTGAATTTCTTACTCCCTCCCCTTTGTAAGGGGAGGGTTGGGGTGGGGTAAAAAATTTATGTGGCAGGTTACTAAACGTTGGCTAAAAGCATCAGGCGCAGAGTTTTGGTTGCCATTGCCGTTTGTGGCGATCGCGTTTTGGGTTGGCTCCAGTTTCCTAATGGCTCAAGAATTACAACAACCCCAGATCGCAAAGAATAAACTTCAGGCAGATACCCAGCTTAAAGCAACGGTGTCTGTCAATATATTGCTGATCAATGCGGTGATTAACCGAAAACAAGGAACAACCCAGGTTGCGGTAGAAACAGCAGAACCCATTTTAAAGCGATTGGAATTAGAATTGCCAATGACTGACGCAACCCAGATAGAGGCAGCGATCGCGCAAGAACTTCAGTTATCGCGTCAAAATGTTCGCCAGTTAGTCCGTTACGAAATCGTTGAATAACTTTATTGTTTCAATATTGCGATCGCATCCAGTCAAATAAGGTTGGCAAATCCATAAGTTTCCTCGCTGCGATCGCACAATTCGTCAAGCGGCAATAAGTGTCAAATACTCTTGCCACTTGAGGATTAAGAACTACTGAGTGACGATTTCGTTATTGATGGAAACATTCGCTGCAACTTGCCGAGCAATTTGTTCGGCCAATGCTTTTTGTTCTGCCGTTTGAACGCGCCCTGTTAACACAAGCGAATTATCGCGATCGTCTGCCTCCAAATCGAATTGCTTGAGCGTGCCATCGGAGTCCAAGGCCTCTTCTACGCGATCGGCAATATCGTCAATGTCTTGATTCTGAGGCGTCTGTGCGGTCGTGGTGGCAGGCGCAGCAGTGGTTGGAACAGTCGTATTTCCAGTGGCAGTTGTGGGAGCAGAAGTAGATGGAACAGTTGTCTGTGAAGTATTGGGGGAGGTGCAAGCACCTAAACCCAAAATTGCAACAGTGCTGACGCTGATTCCTTGCACAAATAGCTTTAATAATTGCATATTCTTTGTTTGTTTTGTTTGTTGTGAAACGCAATTTTGCCGATAAAACTCAGGATGAAGTCTTTGAGCATTTAAAGTTAACAAGTGAATGTAGGAGAGTTCATCTATCAAAAGTAATGCTTTTTACAACCCTATTAAAAGGCAACAATCAGATCCAGTGAACTAAGGTTTGCAAGTCCATAAGCTATCTCAATCGGTTCTGTTCCTAAGTCTAGGGAGCAAATGTGATCCAAATGTGACTAACAGAAATCAGTCGGTCACTTTTCCCTCACATTCATCAATGACGCTAGAAACAAGACGAAATAACAGACAAGAATTGGGCTTGACAAGAAACGTTATGACTGCAACAAATGTAGAAAAATTAGTAGAACACTCTTGGCATCACCTCTCTGTCGAGAAAGTGGCTCGGCTTTTAGAGACTGACCTGGAAATAGGTCTATCTTCCGACGTGGCAGCAGAGCGGCGCGAGATCCTCGGCCCCAATCAACTAACGGCTCAGAAGCCGCAAAGTGCGTGGTTGCGATTTTTTCAGCAACTGAATCAGCCGCTAATCTACATTTTATTAGCCTCTGGCATAGTGACAGCATTTCTGAAAGAGTGGATTGATTCAGGGGTAATTTTTGGGGTGGCTCTGACGAATGCCACCATTGGTTTTGTTCAAGAATCAAAGGCCGAAAATGCGATCGCCGCCTTAGCAAAATCTGTTGCAACAGAGGCAACCATTCTCCGCCATGGTCAAAAGCAAGTGGTTTCATCCAGCGAACTGGTTCCTGGCGATCTCGTCTTGCTGTCTTCTGGGGATAAAGTGTCTGCGGATCTGCGGCTGATCGAAGTCCGTGACTTACAGGTGGATGAGTCAGCGTTAACGGGAGAATCTGTCCCGGTTCAGAAGCAATCCCGGGCGCTAGAGGCAGACGTTCCACTGGCCGATCGCACGAACATGGCGTATACCGGAAGCCTGGTAACGTTTGGACAGGGACGCGGGCTGGTCGTCAGCATTGGCGAGATGACCGAGACGGGACACATTTCCCAACTCATGCAGCAAAGTACGACACTGGAAACCCCCCTGAGCCGCAAAATTGACAAATTTAGCAAAACCTTGCTCTATGTCATTTTAGGTTTGGCTGCCTTCACCTTTGCTGCAGGCATTGCCCAGAGATTTTCTTGGGTTGAGGTGTTCAAGGCATCTGTGGCGCTTGCCGTCAGCGCAATTCCTGAAGGCTTACCCGCGATTTTAACGGTGACACTGGCGATCGGGGTTTCCCAAATGGCAAAGCAGCACGCCATTATTCGCAAACTTCCGGCAATTGAGACGCTGGGCAGCACGACCGTGATTTGTTCCGACAAAACCGGAACCTTGACAGAGAATCAAATGACTGTTCAAGAGATCGATGCCGGTGGAAAGCGATATCGGGTTAGCGGTGGAGGATATGCACCAGACGGGAAAATTTCTGTAAACGGACACTCGGTTGACCTGGCGAACGCACCTGCTTTATATGAATGCCTGCAAGCAGGACTGTTGTGCAACGATTCTTATCTAGACGTGCAAGACGGCAACTGGACTGCGATCGGTAGTCCAACGGAAGGGGCCCTGGTTGCGGTAGCCCAAAAAGCGGGGTTAATTGCTGAGAAACTGGAGGAAGCGCTTTGCCGGCTCGATACACTGCCGTTTGAATCTCAGTTTCAATACATGGCAACCTTACATGACGATCGCCCAGAACGGTTGATTTATGTCAAGGGTTCAATTGAGGCAATTCTCAAGCGGTGCCGCCAGATGCTCGATGAAGAGGGAGAGGCGATCGCCCTCAACCCAGCGCCGATCGAGCAAACCGTGGACAGGATGGCGAAAAAAGGGCTGCGAGTTCTGGCACTTGCCAAGAAAGTTGTACCCGCTTCTCAATCTTCAATTGAGCATTCTGATATTGAGCAAGGGTTAACTTTTTTGGGTCTGCAAGGCATGATCGACCCGCCTCGCCCCGAAGCCATTCAAGCGATTCAAGCCTGTCGGTCTGCTGGAATTCAGGTCAAGATGATTACCGGCGACCACGCCAAAACAGCAGCAGCGATCGCGCACCAAATGGGCCTAAATCAAACCCAAGAGGCTCCCGTTTTTACCGGTCAAGAACTCGCTCAAATGAATCAGCAGCAATTAGCCAATGCTGTCGAACAAAGCTGTGTATTTGCTCGTGTCGCGCCAGAACAAAAGCTCCGCATTGTCGAAGCACTTCAGTCTAAGGGCGAGATTGTGGCGATGACTGGAGATGGAGTTAACGATGCTCCCGCCTTGAAGCAAGCTGATATTGGGGTAGCGATGGGCATCACGGGCACTGAAGTCACAAAAGAAGCCGCAGATATGATTCTGACGGATGACAACTTTGCTTCGATCGAGAAAGCAGTTGAGGAAGGGCGCACGGTTTATAAGAATTTGCTGCGGGCGATCGCCTTCATCCTGCCCGTGAATGGTGGAGAGTCCATGACCATCTTGATTGCCGTACTTCTGGCAACCCCACTACCCATTTTGCCAGTACAAATTCTCTGGCTAAATATGGTCAGTTCAGTTGCATTGAGCTTACCGTTGGCATTTGAGCCGCCCTCTCCCGATGTCATGCAGCAGCCGCCTCGACCTGCCAATGAACCGCTTCTGTCTCGCAGGCTGACCGCTCGGATTCTGACAGTTTCGGTATTTAACTGGATTGCGATCTTTGGGATGTTTGAATGGATCGTTCAAACCACAGGCAATGAAGCTCTAGCCCGGACGATGGCAATTCAAGCATTGGTTGCAGCCGAAGCTTTTTACCTGTTAAGCATCAGTCGCTTCGTTCCGGCGATCGTCGCCAAACTGCGCGGTAAAGATGAATCAGTTGGTTATGCGGTGGCGATCGGCATTGGGGCTATTTTCATTCTCCAATTCCTGTTTAGCCAATTGGGCATTATGAATCAGTTATTCGACACAGAAGCTTTGAACCTAATCGAAGGCTTAATTTGTATCGGATTCGGACTGCCCATGATTCCTTTGTCAGCTTTGCTAAAGCGTTTTGCACCTCTAATCTAAGTGGTTTTTGTGATGCAACCATTGCCCGCGGCTTTACACACTATTTACCAATTTTGTAGCGTTGAATATTGAATATTTCTCATGAATTACCAAAACCTCAAACGTGCTAGCGGCCTATTTACTAATCATCGAAACGTAAAGCAGGCGCTAGTTGAACTAAAAAGCAGGGGCTTCCCCATGCACAAGATTTCAGTGATTGCTAAACCTTCTGACAATAATGATGATTTGGACTCTCTGGGCGTGCAGCAAATTTTTATCACAAGAGCAGCAGGCGCACAAGTAGGCGCGATCTTGGGCAGCATAGGACTAGGTTCCCTAGCCTTAATTGTTGGACTCAGCAGCCTGATCGTTCCCGGTATTGGTCCGGCATTAGCGGTGGAAAGCATTTTAGCAACTTTCTTTGGAAGTGGGATTGCTGCAACTGCTGGCGGTCTATACGGCGCACTTCAAGGATGGTTGGTGCCTGAAGAACAAGCAAGAATTTACAATGACAGATTTAACCAGGGAGATTATTTGATCGTCATGGAGGCAAGAGAAAATGAGATCGTGATTGCTGAACCTGTCCTTAAACGTTGGGAGATTCTGACGTGGCGTGTCTGTGATGCTACCTAAATTCAAGGTAAGAAAAGACGATTACCTTTGAGGAATTTAGTCCCGCGAATCAGAACGTCCAAAACCCACTCAAAATTTTGACTTAGACGGCTTTGGGCGATCGCTCTCCTACTCCTTAGATATAAGATATGGATCGACAACTTCCATTACTCGCCGGTTCGGCAACTGCGATCGGGTAGGCAACACTTCAGAAGAGACTGTTTAAAAAAAATTAACAACCCGCACTAAGAGAAATTAGCATCCTGTAAGGGTTTGAAAATCATCCATATCTACCAAAAAAATTGCACTATAAAAACGATCAGATCGCCCAACCAACGCTGAAATCCTGTTTCAGGTTCATCGCCATTCCTCCAAATACACCACATAAATTGCAGTTAATTGTACAACATAGTGAACCGTTTCCTGTAGACTAAAACCGTAGTTAATCTGTCAATTTATTTGAGGAAAACGAGTTTATGACAGGAGTATCGGCGATCGAGTCGATTGTAGCGCAAGCACCTCCCTTGGGCAGCAATCCTGCTACAAATAGCCAAACGGCAGGAGTTATTCCTGAATTGGTCATCATCTTGATCATTCTGCTGCTGATTGCAACTGTTGTGGCACTCGTAACCCAACGGTTGCGAATTCCCTATGTGACGGGCTTAGTGTTAGCAGGTCTGCCCATTACGGAACTCTTGTCGCGTCGAATTGGTTTAGACCCCTCTTTAGTATTAAATCTTTTCCTACCAATTCTGATTTTTGAAGCCTCGATCAATACTGATATCAGCCGTCTCCGCAGCACCTTTAAGCCGATCGCCCTGCTAGCGGGTCCAGGCTCTATCTTTTCCTCAGCAATTATCGCTGTTCTGGTTAAATTTGGGTTAGGGCTAGACTGGATTCCGGCGTTGCTGATCGGAGTAATTCTAGCAAACACTGATACAGTTTCGATGATCGCGGTTTTTAAAGAGATCCGTGTGCCTTCTCGATTGTCTACCATTGTTGAGGGAGAAACTCTGTTCAATGATGCGGCTGCTCTAATTTCATTTAATTTGGTTTTGGTAATTTATGCGACAGGCTCTCTCACCGCTATACAAGGCGTGAAGGAACTGCTCGTGGTTGCCTTAGGTGGGGCACTGGTTGGGGGTGTTTTAGGTTACTTGAGCGTGCCGATATTTGTTCGCTTAAACGATCCGTTGAGTAGCCTGTTGCTAACCGTCGCTCTCGCATTGGGAACCTTCCAAATCGGACAATTTTTAGGCGTATCGGGCGCAGTGGCGGTGGTCATCACCGGACTTGTTTTTGGCAACCTTGGGCTGCCTCGCAGTTCGTCTGCCTCGGATCGGATTACCTTGCTGAGTTTCTGGGAATACGCTGGTTTTGGCGTCAATACGTTTATTTTCCTGCTGATTGGAATTGAAATTAACCCGCTGACGCTGTGGAGAATTTTGCCATCCATTTTATTCGTCATTCTGGCCTATCAACTGGGACGGATTCTCTCGGTCTATTTGTTATTAGCGGGGCTGCGTTGGTTCGATCGCCCCATTCCGCTACGCTGGCAGCACATTTTGGTTTTAGGGAATATTAAAGGGTCTCTCTCAATGGCATTAGCTGTTGCGATTCCCTTGACCCTACCAGGACGGGATAACATCATTGCACTGGTTTTCGGTGCAGTTTTATTCTCTTTGGTCGGACAGGGATTAAGTTTACCGTGGATAGTAAAACGACTAAAAATTAGCCGTGTTTCTGATGTAATGCAGGAAGCTGGGCAGTTACAGATTCAGTTGATCGCTTCCAAAGCGGCTCAAGATGAGCTAGATAGTTTGCTGAAATCTGGCGTGTTGCCGAAGGCCGTTTACGAAGAGTTATGGGCATCATATCAAGCACGAGTAGCACACTCTGAGCGAGTGCTGCGCGATCTCTACAATCAACATCGGGCAGGGCAAGTACAGGGCGATCGCAGCGGGCTAGATACGATTCGACGGCGATTGCTTCTAGCAGAAAAAGGAGCAGTTAGCGATGCCCTCCGCAAGCGAATTGTCCCAGAGGATCTGGTTCATCCTTACATCAAAGATTTGGATGAGAAACTTCTAACGTTGGCAGATGACTAGCGCGAATGCCGAGGTAATCAATCATCTGGTGAACTAGCTCTGGACGGGTGACGACCAAGATGGTAGAGCCTGCTTCAAGAACAGTATTGCCGTTCGGAATCTCCAGATTGGCGCAGGCATGGCATTGATAACCAATAATCAGCGAACCTTTTGGAAAACGAGGGTCTTGAGCAATTTGAGCAACGGTGTGACCTGCCACCTTGCAATCGCCTGGAACTGGCAGCTTTAGTACCTCGACTTGCCCGTGTTCAAAATGCATCATCGACTCGATTTGGGGGTATTCAATCGCATTCGCCATTGATGCAACTGCCAAATCAATAGTGCTGATGATGTGACTGGCTCCGGCAAGTCGATAGGCTTCCTGGAATTCGCGATCGCGCATTCGCACTACAATATGGGAAATGCCATAGCTCCTGGATAGGGTGATCAGTGCTAAATTCAGTGCATCATCGCTGAGTGCTGCAACGACTGCGTTTGCTTGTTTAATTCCCGCTTCCAGAAGAACCGTTGTACTCACCGCACTGCCTTCAAATGCCATCACTCCGATTTTTTCACGAGCAAAGCGACACGCAAGCGGGTCGGCATCGATGATTGCAACCGTATGACCGAGTTTTAATAGCTGCTGGGCTAAACCCAGCCCCATCATTCCTGCTCCACCAATTAATATGTACATGACTATTTGTCACCCCAAGAATGAACTTTACAGATTTATCCCTATTAGTGAGATTGTTTTGAGTTTCTATCAGTTTAATCTGCTTGTGGGGTGGCTTTTACCGGGCTTACTTATTACTTGTTCCACACTTAGTTTAATCTCCTTGTGGGGTTGGCATGGGAGCCAGCCCCTCAAGTGATTTTCCTCAGTTAGGTACGCAGCGGGAACCCTACATAATCTTAGGCACTTTAAAAAACTCCCCATCGCGATCGGGAGCTCCCTCCAAAATACTTTCTCCCTTAGCAAAAGGTTGCAAATCGTCCGATCGCATTACGTTACTAACATCGATCGCCCGCGTTGTCGGCTGCACCTTACTCGTATCTAGTTCACTCAACTGCTCGAAATAATCCAAAATACCGTTAAGTTGACCAGTAAACTGCTCTTCTTCTTCCGGCGTTAATTCCAATCTCGCTAAATTCGCTACTTTCCGAACTTCTTCTCTGTCAATCATAAAAATCTGTAATTGGGACTTAGTGAGTAGTTTTGATCGGTGATTTGTAAGTTTTAAGTGAAAGAGTTTTCAATTCACCCCTCCACACTTAAAACTTACAACTTTCTGTTGTTTCCCCAATCAAGCTTCTTGTAGCTAGCTAACAACTGAGGTTAAAAATACACATCAATTTGCGATCGACCTGTTGTCTTCAGCCAATTTTGTACCTCAATGTAATTGTTCGGGGCCAAGCGAATAGCCTCTTTCCAATAATCTGCAGCTTTATCAAACAGCCCTTCCGCCCCTTCAATATTGCCAGCTTCCTTTTCCTTTTCCCCTTGATAGTGGTAAATCACAGCAATATTATTCAGTGCTTGTGGCATTCTCGGATTGAGATCCAATGCCTCGCTGTAATATTCCAAAGCTTTATCGTGTTCGCCGTTGCTAGTATGGATCAGCCCCATATTGTACAAGACATAACTGCGATCGTAAGGATCTTCCTCCAGCTTCAGCGCTTCATGGTAATTATCCAACGCTTCAGCATATTCGCCATCTGCTTGAGCTGACATACCATCCCGGTAATAAGCAAAAGCTTCCTTCGCCTGCTTTTTGGCCGGCATAATCTTCAGGATGATATCAGCCATTACCGTGAAACTTTTGTCAATAAAGTTATCGTTGCGTTGAGTTCTTGGCATATGCGATTCTTTGGTTAGTGGCTAATCAGAAAAATTAGCCTGTAAAGTTTTCCTATTAATAATTGCGCCACTGTTGTAGTGGGCCGTTGTGTTGAGGGCGCTAAAAGGTTTAGTCGATCGCAACTGCGAACCTTCAAACACGCCCTTGGGTTTAACACTCTCGCAAGTTCTATCTATTTTATATAAGTCTTGCAAGACTTGCAAAAAAACCAGATTTCTTTAACCTCTCTCGTACTCTACACAAAACTTACAAAAACCCGCAACGGTGGAAAAAGTTCTGCTGGAGGGTGCAGGGACAATCCTCTTCGATGGCTTTCCTTCGGATCGCGAAAGCTAACACCAACGGGCGATGATCGCGCACCGTACCCTACTAACTGTACTCACCATCCCCGTCGTTGACTCTCAGAGCAAACAAGCAAATAGCCTGCCCAGGAGAAATTCAATCACAAAGTTTTATTAAGCTATCCGAGTTCAGCCCATACTTAAATGTTATTCGGCAAAACACTAGCAATATTTTGCCCCAAAGTCAAGAGCAGCCTCAAAAAAAATCAGAAACCCGATCGCCAAAACCAGCTCGAATTCCCACAATATATAATAAAAATAACCGGGTAATTTTCACAGAGAGAAACCTATGGCTCCGAATCCCACCATTATGCAAGCCGTCGAACAACTTGGCTACCGCGTTACGGTTGGAGACGTGGCGGCAAAAGCTGGATTAGATGTCAATTTTGCCCAGCGAGAACTGTTAACCCTCGCCTCCGAAGCAGGCGGCAACCTGCAAGTAGCAGAATCCGGCGACATTGCCTACCTATTTCCCAAGAACTTTCGAGATATTTTGCGAAACAAATTCTTGCGCTTGCAGTTGCAGGAATGGTGGCAAAAAATCTGGCGCATTTTATTTTATCTGATTCGGATATCTTTCGGCATAGTGCTGGTAGCTTCTATCCTCTTAATTTTTGTTGCTATCACGATTTTACTCTCCAGCGGCGATAGCAATAACAGCGGCAGCGGAGGAGACGGTGGTAGCGGGGGCGGCAGAGGCGGCGGCTTTTCCTTTTTTCCCTACTTCTGGAACGACTTAATCTGGATATTTTACTGGAACCATGACCAACCATACTACCAGCAGCGATCACGCTTAACTGACCAAAAACCCCAGATGAGTTTTCTAGAAGCAGTTTTCTCCTTTCTATTTGGAGACGGGAATCCAAATCACAATCTAGAAGAGCGCAAGTGGAGTGATATTGCGACTGCAATTCGCAACAACCGAGGCGCCGTCGTCGCCGAACAAATTGCCCCATATCTCGACCATCTCGGACAAGGATACACCCGAGAATACGAAGAATATATGCTACCCGCTCTCGCTCGTTTTGACGGCCGCCCCGAAGTCAGTCCCGAAGGGCAAATAGTCTACCACTTCCCGCAATTACAAACCACAGCCACCGAGAGAAATTCTGAACCAGTAGCAGCTTATTTGCGAGAAATGCTGTGGCGTTTCAGCAACGCCAGCTCCGGCCAAATCATGCTCGCGGCAGGGTTAGGAGCCGTCAATCTTGTCGGTGCGTTAGTTTTGGGGAATCTATTAACTAATAATTTGATCGCCGGTGGGTTTATCGGTTTCGTCAGCGCTGTTTATCCCATGATCCTGATTTACGGCGTCGGATTTCTCGCAATTCCTTTAATTCGCTACTTCTGGATTCAGTGGAAAAATAGCCGGATAGAATCCCGCAATCAAGAGCGTCAGCAGCGAGCAATGTTATTAAACGAACCAGATGCCAACTTGCTCAAAAAACTGGCCTACGCGCAGGAATTTGCAGCAGAAAACGTTCTGATCGGAGAAGACTTAGCTTATACCACAGAAACAGAATTAACCCAACAAGAACTAGAACAGTCAGCCAAAATAGATGCCGAATGGCAGCGCCGGATCGATCGCTCCGACAACTTGTAATACTAAGAAAAAAAAACAGTTGTTTGTTGTTAAATTAGGTTGCACTAAAATCTTGCACTCTTTTCAAGAAGAGGCAGGATGCCTGTTGCACAAAAAAATATCTTTGTTGGGGAACGGATTTTTAGCTCGTTGCTAAGAATTGTGGAAAATATCAATTTTTATTGATGTCATAATTTTTTATACTCCGAGGTTTATTAAATAAGCTTAGGGCGTTTAAAAATTAAACAATTTTGGTCATACTTCGAGTCATGATCCAGAGCCACAAGTTCCCATCCCTCCTCGCCCAAATGATTGACAAATAGATGAAGCGAGCCTTGTTTCCAATCTCGCTGTTCTTCACCGTTTACATATAAACTAATCAGCTTGTTTCCAAAAGGATACATATTCGCATCCACAAATAAATACTCCCACTTTTGCATAGCAATCCTTAATGTAGTTAGTGATCAGTCAGTAGTCGTTAGTCATTAGTCATTCCCAATTTCTAATTTCTAATTCTTCGGCTACACGGTTCCTGCCCTGCCACTACGCGGTTCCTGAGCGTAGTCGAAGGGCCGTACAAGTTCCCAATTCCGAATTCCCAATTCCCAATTCCCTGTATTCAGGACACGGAAGTCACGAATACAGGAATAGCTGTTTTTCCCTTCTTCCTTCTTCCTTCTTCCTGAGATCCGTTACATCCCAAGAAAGCGAATTTGTTGCCGAACTTCTTCCTTGCCCATTCCCAGCAGTTACTGGACTGCAATTCTAGCCAAAGTAGCACCTCGGTAATAGTGCAACAAAATCTGCTGGTAGCCGTATCCCTGTCTGGCCAAATTGTATGCCCCCCACTGGCTCATTCCTACAGCATGACCGAAACCTTTGCCAGCAACTTGAAAACCCGTAGGAGCTTGGCCGCTGTTCCTTGGGTTCCCACCGCCCCCATACTGAGGAATCACGGTAAACCGCGTACTTCTCAAATTTAAAACCCGGCGTAAATCTGCGCCAGTCATGACCCTAGAACCGCCATCTCCAACTACTTTCATCCTCAAAACGCTGCCGTAAGCGGTAGTGCGTTCTGGTTTCATCGAGATCACATTGCCCACGCCAGAAATCCTATTGCTGATTTGAGCCCGGGAAAAACTTTCTTTCCATTGGTAAACCGGCGCCCCTTGGTCGAAGTCAGGAACAGCACGCAGGTAAGGCAGAGGTTCTGTCCAAACATCCTCGACATTTTCAGTATGTCCCCCAGAGGCAGAGTGGAAAGCGGCTAAAATAATCTGACCGTTGTAGGCCAGAACTTGACCGGCGGTTGCATCGACTGCCGAATAAGTGCCAGAAGATTCTGTTTGCAGTCCTTTGTAAACCTGCGAAGACTGAGTGCTGTCTACGTCGTAAAGCTCGGTTTCGCTTTTGAGGCGCTGGTGGATAGCGTAGGAACGGGCGGCGACTGCTTGGGCTTTCAAAGCCTCTTGAGGCCAATTGCCACTCATTTCGGCGCCGAGAACGCTGTAGAGATATTTTTCGATATCGACGTAGTTGATGGCAGTCAAGCCTCCTTTTTGGGGAACCAGAAGCGTGCGTCCCCGATACCAACGATCGCCAATCCAGACATAACCGTTCCCCGTCGGCTCGATCCAAACTTGGTTGGCCGCCCAGCGACCAATTGCCACTGTTCCCGATCGAAATTGAGCGGACTGAGAACTGTTTGCCGGCAGTTCGCCCAAATTGCGCCCGCTACCGTCGCGGATTGCAGCCTTAGTAGAACTGCCGACTTTTACCTGACTTGCCCCGTCTTGTACCGCCACTCGCAAGATCAGCGCGGCCTGTGCTGGGGCTACCATTGCCAGCCAAAACAACAGCGAAATCCAAAAGTAGCGTTTTTTTAATGTCGAAAAAACGGAACCAAAAAATACTCCTGACGGCATTTGAAAATTTTCCTCCTGTGCTGTATGAGTTTAAGAATTTTTAAGATAAGGCAAGGGAAAAAGGAAGGGGAACGGAAGAAACAAAACGTTAGAATTGGGTGGATCGCTCTGTACGCTTGTCAAAAATGATTTTAGCGAAGAGATGTTCGCAGGAACAGCGATTTATCCCGGTTCCTGGCTGCGACTATTTCCTGTATGTCGGATTTGCCGCACTCTGGATATATGTAACATATTTTTAAAGACTTAATTGAGGTGATTTGACTCTTGCAGATTACATTTCTCGGAACTAGCTCCGGCGTCCCCACGCGATCGCGCAACGTTTCCAGCATCGCCCTCCGCTTGCCCCAGCGAGCGGAACTCTGGCTGTTTGACTGCGGCGAAGGAACTCAGCACCAGTTTCTCCGCAGCGATCTCAAAGTCAGCCAACTAAGCCGCATTTTCATCACTCACCTGCACGGCGACCATATTTTCGGCTTAATGGGTTTGCTGGCTAGCTGCGGTTTGGCGGGGAATGTCAAGCGCATCGATCTTTACGGGCCTCCGGGACTTGAAGAATATTTGCAAGCTGGTGTTCGGTATTCTCAAACTCATTTTTCTTACCCGGTTAAGGTACACAAAATTCACGAGGGAGTCATCTATGAAGATGACGAATATATTGTTAGCTGCGGCCCTTTGAAGCACCGAGTTACTGCTTTTGGTTATCGAGTAACTGAGAAAGATCGTCCGGGACATTTTGATGTAGAAAAAGCGAAGGCTGTGGGTATTCCTTCCGGGCCGATTTACGGTCAATTAAAACAAGGAAAGACGGTAAAGTTAGAGGATGGGCGACAGTTTAAAGGTACGGATTTTTGTGGCCCGGATCAAATCGGGCGCAAGTTTGTTTATTGTACTGACACGGTTTTTTGTGAGGGGGCCGTGGAATTAGCGAAGGATGCTGATTTGTTGGTTCATGAAGCTACTTTTGCTCATCAAGATGCTCAAATGGCATTTGATCGCCTGCATTCAACTTCCACAATGGCGGCTCAAGTGGCTTTGATCGCTGGGGCGAAACAGTTAATTATGACGCATTTTAGTCCGCGTTATGCTCCCGGAAATGCGATCGTCCTGGATGATTTGCTCAAGGAAGCGCAGGCTATTTTTCCGAATACGAAAATGGCCTATGACTTTTTGACTTATGAAGTGCCGCGGCCTGTTTAAAACTAGGGTTAATCTGACCTGAGATGTGAAGGCATTTTCAATAAGGGCGATCGGGGCGGGCTAGGAGGGCCCACCCCACAAGAAAATTTTAAATATCACTAAAATTGATAATAATACCAGTGTAAACTATATTAAACACAAATATTTATTAAATTTACCATGATAATTGAATTCGGAGCATTAGGCTTAAAAATAACACAAGCAATCGCGCCTAAAATTGCAGAAATAGGATTCAAAGAAGCTATGAAAAAATTTAATCCTAGCGATTTTGAAAAAGCTTGTACTTGGGGCATCAAAGCTGCTCAGAAAACTCATGAATTATTCTCTGCTTGCGAACAGGGTGTAGTCGAAGATTTTCTTAAAAGTTTCTTGACGGGTGCAGCACTTCCCGAACTCCTGAAACCTTTCAACGACCAAGAAAAGCCTCAAGTTAATTTTTTAGTTGAAGCCTTTAATGCGACAGTCCCAGAACACAAGAAAATTCAAGACCGATTCCATCCCGAAATACTGCATGATTGGTTGGAAGTTTTTGCTGAAATCTATTTTCAGAAAACAAGTAGTTATTTAAGGTTTAAAGTTGCCAAAGCAGACTATTTGAAGCAACTGGCTAACTGGTTTGATGATGTTAAGTTTGCTGGCATTGCTGTCGAAGGTCAGGAAATAGAAAAGTCGGAAAAATTGGCTCATATTTTTGTAATGCCGGATGTCTTGGAAGAGGTAAATATTTCTAGTCGCTTGGATATCCAAGAATTGGAAGAAGGCAAAAACCTGCAACAGATGCAGAGAGAAACTCGCTCTGGGGGAAAGTTTTTAGTATCAAAATTATTGAAGCCAAATCAATCATTATTGAAGCCAAATCAATCAAATAAATTTGTGTTTTTGGGCGCTCCTGGTTCTGGCAAAACAACTTTACTGAGCTTTTTTGCGGTGATGTTGGCTCAGAATGCTCCAGAAAAACTCGGCTGGGATTCTGGGATAGATTGCTTGCCAATTTTGATTAAAATTCGCGATTTTGCTAGGCTTTCCGATATCAATATCCTCGACTATGCCCGCCAGTTTGCCGAGAAAACTATGTCCGTGAAACGGCTGCCAGAAGGCTTTTTTGAGTATTGGCTGGCAGACGGTAGGGCGATGATTTTGTTGGATGGATTGGATGAGGTTGTGGAAGAATCCAAGCGCTATGCGGTGGTGAAGCACATTGAGAGTTTTTTGGGGCAGTATCATCAAAATCGGGCAATTATTACTTCTCGCCCTGCTGGTTACAAACGCGATTTTTTTAATACTTCGGAGTTTGAACACTATCAGTTACAACTGTTTGATGATCTTAAGGTTAATGAGTTTATTAATCGCTGGTACGACAGCCGCGTTCGAGATGCGGCGGAAGCTCAACGTCGCAAAGATAGCATTAAAAAAGCTCTGGCTGAAAATGACCGCATTAAATTGTTGGCGAGAAATCCGCTATTGCTGACAATCATTGCTTTGATTCACCGCTATCAAGCTGTACTGCCGAGGTCACGCCACAAGCTTTATGAAAAAGCTGTGGAGACGCTGTTAAAGAATTGGGATGCTAACAAAAACCTGACTGAGCAGTCAGTATTCAAATGTTTAGATGCAGACGACTTACGGCGGTTGATGGAAATTCTCGCCTATTGGATTCACACTCAGGGTAGTACGGATAATCCTGAAGGCGGGACGCTGATTGTCAAGGAGGATTTGTTAGATCAGTTAACTCAAAATATTAAAACCAAAAAACAGGTTCAACGGTTCCAGGCCAAAGAGGAAGCTAAACGATTTGTGGTTTTTATTCAACAGCGGACGGGATTGCTTAACGAACAAGGGCAAGATTTATACGCTTTTGTACACAAGACTTTTCAAGAATATTTGTGCGCTCAGGAAATCAGCTATCAAGCAGATGATGACGATGATTTTCAGATTGTTCTCAATCATATCCGAGAGCATTTGCCTGACCCCCACTGGCGGGAAGTGTTGCTGTTGTTGATTGCTCAACAAAAACCGAAGAAAGCGGCGAAAGCGATGCGGGCAATTTTGGCGGCGAATAGCGAGCATGAGCAATGGTTGCACCGCGATTTATTTTTTGCTGGCAGTTGCCTTGCTGAAAATATTAAAGAGTTAAAGGTGGCAGATTCCAGTCTAACTGTGGAGATTTTGGAGAATTTGGTTGAGTTGGAAGTAAGGGATGAGGCACTGGTTGGTGAGAGAGTTCGCTCTCAGGTTTTGCAAATCCTTTGCAGTATGAGTGAGACTGAGTTTGAGGCGCAAACTTTGCAACTTTTGAAAGCAAGGGGCGTTGATGAAAATCGATTGTGGAGATATCAAGCAGCTTTAGGGGAAAAAGAAGCTGTCATAACTGCCATGCTACTACGCCTCGAAAATGGGAATGAGGATGTGCGTCGTGAGGCAGCACAAGCCTTGGGTGGGTTGAGAAATGCTTCTGAAACCGTCATTAGTGCCCTGTTGTTACGTCTTGAAGATGGGGATAACAGGGTGCGTAGGTCGGCAGCACGAGCCTTGGGCAGGTTTGGAAAGGCTTCAGAAGCCATTATCGGTAACCTGCTGCCACGTCTCGAAGATTGCAATAACTCGGTGCGTAGCTCGGCAGCGGAAGCCTTGGGCGACTTGGGAAATGCTTCTGAAGCCGTGATCAGTGCCTTGGTGTTACGTCTCGAAGATGGGGATCACTCAGTGCGTAGCTCGGCAGCCCAAGCCTTGGGCAACTTGGGAAATGCTTCAGAAACTGTCACCAATGCTCTGGTGCTACGTCTGGAAGATGGAGATGACTGGGTGCGTAGCTCGGCAGCCCAAGCCTTGGGCAACTTGGGAAATGCTTCAGAAGCCGTGATCACTGCCTTGGTGTTACGTCTCGAAGATGGGGATAAGTGGGTGCGTACCTTTACAGTATTAGCCTTGGGCAACTTGGGAAATGCTTCAGAAGCCGTGATCACTGCCTTGGTGTTACGTCTCGAAGATGGGGATAACTTGGTGCGTGCCTTTACAGCATCAGCCTTGGGCTACTTGGGAAATGCTTCAGAAACTGTCATCAATGCTCTGCTGTTACGTCTGGAAGATGGGAAGGACTCGGTGGATCGTCTGGCAGCATCAGCCTTGGCTAACTTGGGAAATGCTTCAGAAACTGTCATCAATGCTCTGCTGTTAGGTCTGGAAGATGGGGAGGACTGGGTGCGTAGTGAGGCAGCAGAAGCCTTGGGTAAGTTGGGTCTGAAATCTAGTGAGGTTTTGCCTGCTGTTGTGCAATGGGTTGAGCAGCATCAGAATACAGAATATGTCGGCTCAGGTATTGATCTGTTGTGGGATTTGGTGGCGGGTGAGGGAAATCGATCGCCAGTGCCTTTTTAGAAGTATGTAGCTTTTGCGCCAGTAAAACCCGATCGCACTTCCGGACTTTTCACCAAAAATGCGATCGGTCAGTCTGCTGTTTGACGATTAGGGCCCTCCATCCCCTTAATAACCGGGAACAGAGGTCAACTATTCAATCGAAAATCCAAAATCTAAAATCGATCGATTATTCAATCTAAAATCTAAAATCGAAAATCCAAAATCGGTCGATCGACCGCAGCCACGGCCGAGGAGAGCCAATGGTTGCTACAATCGGGGAGGGTATATGTTGTGGCTAACACTACAGCCCGTAACCCTGAAAGCTAATAGCTAAATTATTAAAAATCTGCCTCTCCTGCCATGTTTAAAAATCTGCTAGGCGATCCCAACGCGCGCAAACTGAGAAAATTTCAGCCTTGGGTAGCTGATATCAATATTTTGGAAGAAGACATCCGCGCCCTCTCAGACGACGGCCTCAGAGGCAAAACGGCGGAGTTTCAAGAACGTCTGGCAAAAGCTAAATCTCTCAACGAAGAGAAAGAGATTCTAGACGAAATCTTGCCGGAGGCTTTTGCAGTGGTGCGGGAAGCGGGACAACGGGTTTTAGGAATGCGCCACTTTGATGTCCAACTCCTCGGGGGCATTATCCTGCACAAAGGCCAAATTGCCGAAATGAAAACCGGTGAAGGCAAAACTTTGGTGGCGACGCTGCCAGCTTACCTAAACGCCCTCAACGGTAAAGGCGTACACATCATCACCGTCAACGATTATCTCGCAAGGCGGGACGCCGAATGGATGGGACAAGTGCACCGCTTCCTGGGATTGACTGTGGGACTGATTCAGCAGGGCATGGATCAGGTGGAACGAAAGAAAAATTATAGCTGCGATATTACCTACGCCACTAACAGCGAAGTCGGCTTTGATTATTTGCGCGACAACATGGCTACTGTCATGGAAGATGTAGTGCAGCGTCCTTTTAATTTCTGCGTGATTGACGAGGTTGACTCGGTGCTGATTGATGAAGCACGGACGCCTTTAATTATTTCCGGCCAGGTGGAACGCCCCAGTGAGAAGTATATCCGGGCGGCTGAGGTAGCTGCTGCTCTGAGAAAGGAAAATGAAGAACATTACGAGGTTGACGAAAAGGCTCGGAATGTGCTATTGACCGATGAAGGCTTTGGTGAAGCTGAGCGGTTGTTGGGTGTTACGGATTTGTACGACCCGGCTGACCCTTGGGCGCATTACATTTTTAATGCGATTAAGGCGAAGGAATTGTTTATTAAGGATATTAACTACATCGTCACTCCCGATCGCGAAGTCGTGATTGTGGATGAGTTTACGGGCCGGGTGATGCCGGGACGGCGCTGGAGTGACGGTTTGCACCAGGCGATCGAAGCGAAGGAACGGGCGGAAATTCAGCCGGAAACTCAGACGCTGGCGACGATTACTTATCAGAATTTCTTTTTGCTTTATCCGAAGCTGTCGGGGATGACTGGGACGGCAAAGACTGAGGAAACGGAGTTTGAGAAGATTTACAATCTGGAAGTAACACTGATTCCCACTAACCGGATTACCAGCCGTAGTGACCTTTCGGATATGGTGTACAAGGCGGAGGCTGGGAAGTGGAATGCCATCTCCCAAGAATGCGCGGAAATGCACGATATCGGTCGGCCGGTGCTGGTGGGCACTACGAGTGTGGAAAAGTCAGAGTTGCTGTCGCGGCTGCTGCTGGAGAGGAAAATTCCTCACAATTTGCTTAATGCTAAACCGGAAAATGTGGAGCGGGAATCAGAAATTATTGCTCAAGCCGGACGCAAAGGCGCTGTGACGATCGCGACCAACATGGCGGGACGCGGTACTGATATTATTTTGGGCGGTAATTCTGAGTACATGGCGCGCCTGAAGTTGCGGGAGTATTTTATGCCCCGGATCGTGCAACCCGAGGATGACGACGGGTTTTCTGTGGTGCAAGTGCCTGGTATTAGTGGCCGCCCCGCACCTCAAGGTTTTGCTCCGACTACGAAAAAGGTAAAGTCTTGGAAAGCTTCGGCGCAGATTTTCCCGACGCAATTATCGAAAGATGCCGAGCAAATGCTCAAGGCGGCGGTGGAATTGGCGGTGAAGGAGTACGGGGAGCGATCGCTCACGGAATTGCAAGCCGATGATATCGTGGCTATAGCTTCGGAAAAAGCGCCGACAAAAGACCCGGTAATTCAAAAATTGCGGGAAGCTTACAATCTAACTCGCAGCGAATACGATGCTTTTACCAGCACTGAACACGATGAAGTCGTGAAGTTGGGAGGGCTCCACGTCATCGGTACCGAACGCCACGAATCGCGCCGGATCGACAATCAGTTGCGCGGCCGGGCGGGACGCCAAGGAGACCCGGGTTCTACGCGGTTTTTCTTGAGTTTGGAAGACAATTTGCTCAGGATTTTCGGCGGCGAACGGGTGGCAGGTTTGATGAAGGCTTTCGGTGTTGAGGAAGATATGCCGATCGAATCTGGAATGCTGACTCGTTCCCTCGAAGGCGCTCAGAAAAAAGTCGAAACCTACTATTACGATATCCGCAAGCAGGTATTTGAATACGACGAAGTGATGAACAATCAGCGTCGAGCAATCTATGCGGAACGTCGCCGAGTATTGGAAGGTTTGGACTCCAAAGAACAGGTAATTAAGTATGCCGAACAGACGATGGACGACATCGTGGGAGCATACATCAATCCCGATTTACCTTCGGAAGAATGGGAACTCGACAAACTCGTCAGCAAAGTGAAGGAATTTGTTTATCTGCTCGCTGACATGACACCGGATCAGCTAGAAGATTTGTCCGTTGAGGAAATTAAAACATTCCTGCACGAACAAGTCCGCAACGCTTACGACATTAAAGAAGCGGAAGTTAATGCAATCCGAGCTGAATTAATGCGAGATGCGGAACGGTTCTTTATTTTGCAGCAAATTGATACTTTGTGGCGGGAACACTTGCAACAAATGGATGCTTTGCGCGAGTCTGTAGGGCTGCGCGGTTACGGTCAGAAAGACCCGCTGATCGAGTACAAAACTGAAGGTTACGAGCTGTTTTTGGACATGATGACGGATATCCGCCGCAATGTGGTTTATTCGCTGTTCCAGTTCCAGCCACAGCCGGCAATGCAAGTTTCACCAGAGATGGTTTGAAAATAGTTAACAGTTGACTGCCACTGGTTCCCAGGCTCTTCCTGGGAACCAGTGGCAGATTTGAGATTAGACCCAATCTTCTTGATCGCTTTTTTGTTTCCTGTAAACTTCACCTGTGGCGTGAATTTTACGGGTTTGTTCGTAAAGACTTTCTTCGGTATAATTCCATTTTTGCAAGACTTTTTTTAAGTCCGATTGAATATCTCTAGCGCCGGGAAAGCCTCGGTAGCGAATTATTAATCTTGCTAATTCCGATAAATTGTAGTCGGTTGCTTCTCCTGCTAATAAAGTATCGACACTGGCTCGATCGCGTTTGTATTGCGGATGCTGCTGATCTTGAGTTTTTTCTACTGAATCCATACTATTTACGTTTCTCAATCATTTAGAATACCTAGATGCTCGACTTCTTCAAGAAGTCGGGTATTTAATGAAACTTAAAGTTTTACTATGTTTTCGCTTCAGTCATTCCCAGAAATTTTTGTGTTTGTTCAGTAATACCAAATAGTCGATCGCCGTGACAAAAGATTTCCCAGGCGCGAATTCCCATAAAGCCAATACCTGCAACCGCCAAGGGAATCGCTGCGGCACCTAAAAGGGCGGCAATGGGGGGAAATATCATGCACAGTGTTAACAGAATGCCAGTAATAACACCGCCAGCAATGCCAGCTTTGGCGGTGGCGGTGGCGACTTGTTCGACTAACTCTGACTGCGTAATTTTGCCTTCAACGCACAATAACGAATTTTCTAATATCGAAAATATTAACTCAATTACTGCTGCGGCGATCGCCCCTTTCATTGCAGCCCCAACGATTTCGGCAACTGCTGCTTTAAACGCTGCATCCGCTAAAACTTGCTTAGCGACAGCTAATTCTGCGGCAGTCATGTCTACACCACCGCGAGCACGATTCACCCAAAAATGTTCAAAAATCCCGTTAGCAGCTTCGCTTCCGCCTCCATTGACGTGCGCTTGGATGTGACTCCAATCTTTATCTTGACAGAAGTTGCGAATTGCTTCTGGGCCTTGGACACGAATTTGGGCGGGTATGGATTCAAATACTTTTGCTGCTTCTTGAACATTTCTGATGCCGTCACGCATACCAGCCCTCGCAAATTTGATTTGCAGATTAGTTGGCAGGTTCTCAAAACGGATGTTGTGTGCTATTTTAAAAGCTTCTTGAGTGGCGATCGCCCCAGCACTAACCATTGAACTTGGCGCTGATTGTACCCACGCCGTTAATACAGTTGCATTTTCCTCAACTTTTGCAGCAATTTGGTTGGCTAAGTTTTGGGTATCAGCAACAGTTTCTTGTACTTTAGCCGTTAGGAATTCGAGCGGATTCTGGCTAATTTCCATGTTGATCCAGCTTGCATCGTTAATAATTGAATTATTTTGACTATAACATTCCTCTTCAGTAAGTGTGATTTTTTACTGAATTGCTTCTACCTTCTAACTCCGGCTGTAAATTTAGAGCTTTTTTTTGATAAAATAAACCTTCATTGATTCGACCTTGCTTTTCCAAACTTTTGCCTAAATTCCAATAAGCGACGGCTAAATCTGGTTGAATAACAATAGATTTTTGATAGTAAGTTATGGCGTCATCAAGCTGACCTTGTTTGTAAAACATACTGCCCAAGTTAACATAGGCTTCGACAAAATTAGGGTCAACTTCGATCGCCTTGGAGTAGGCGCGAATTGCCGCGTCTATTTTGCCTTGGGCTTGCAGGATATTGCCTAGAGTTTTGTAGGTGGCGGCGAAATTGGGTTGCTGGCGAAGTGCTTGGTAACAGGATGCGATCGCCTCTACATATTTCTGTTGCGTATAATAAATTTCTGCTATCTTGTTGAGTGCGATCGGACTATCCGCTTGAATGGCTAAGATTTTTTGATATTGAGCCATCGCCTCCTCAAGTTTTCCTGATTTCTGGAGGCTGTCGCCTGCGGACAAATACTGCTCTGCTAACTCGAAATTTACGCTCATAGATTTTACTTTAACAGCCGACACTACTTTACCACAAGTGTTAGTTAGCAACCGCGATTTCTAGAAAAATTATGGCTATTTGAGATTTTAAATTTGTTTCTGTACCGGAATGCGGAAAAAAATAGTATGATTATTCTGAACCAGCATCCACGCTAATTGCAGAGAAAATGTCATGGCATCACTAGCAGGAAAAGTGGCAATTGTGACTGGTGCATCGCGAGGAATTGGACGCGCGATCGCCCTGCGATTATCTCAAGAAGGCGCATCAGTTTTCATCAACTACGCCAGAGGTGCACAGCAGGCTAAAGATGTTGTGTCAGCGATTGAAGCAGCAGGCGGAAAAGCATTAGCCGTGCAAGCCGATGTCAGCAAAACCGCAGAAATTCGCGATTTGTTCGATCGCACTCAGGAAACATATTCACAAGTCGATATTTTAGTCAATAATGCAGGAGTAATTCTTTACAAACCTGTAGCGGAAGTTACCGAAGCAGAGTTTGATAATCTTTTTGCAATTAACGTCAAAGGCACGTTTTTTGCTTGTCAAGAAGCTGCTAAACGGATGGCAGACGGAGGAAGAATTGTCAATTTTTCCAGTTCGACAACGGCGATGCTACTGCCAACTTACGGGGTTTACGTGGCGACAAAAGGCGCGGTCGAACAGCTAACTCGATCGCTAGCTAAGGAATTGGGATATCGCCAAAATACAGTCAATGTAATTTCTCCGGGTCCCACGGATACAGAACTCTTCACTGTCGGCAAAACCGTCGAACAAATACAAAGATTTACCCAAATAACTGCTTTGGGAAGACTCGGAAAAGTTGAAGATATTGCCGATGTAACGGCTTTTTTGTGCAGCGACCAAGCCCGGTGGATTATCGGACAAAATATTTGCGTTAACGGCGGGACTGCCTAAATATATACTTTAGTCCGCTTGAAGGGGACTTCGTTTGTATACCAGCGATTTTAATCGCCTAGTATAAGAATCTCCAACCAAAATCTTTGATTGTGGTTGGAGACTCTTATACTTCGATCGCGCGGACAATCGAACAAATTAAGGAGACAGTCGCCACACCTTAATCGTGTCGTCAAAACTGCCACTGATCAGAGTTTTGTCTTGAGGATTAAAAGCCAAATCCACCCAGGTAGAATGACCCTTCAGGGTGCCCGCCATTTCGCCGGAACTCATCCGCCACAGCTTGATAGTCCCGCTCAAATCGGCGCTGGCGAGTTTGTCTCCGTCGGGAGTGAAAGCCAAGGACTTAACCTTGTCGGAATGGCCGATCAAAGTCCGCAGCAGAGAACCGCTGGGTTGCTGGGACTGATTATTTGTGCTGATATCCCACAACTTCACCGTCTTGTCCCAACTGCCGCTGGCGAGAGTTTGACCGTCCGGGCTGATGGCCAAAGACCAAACCGCCTCGGAATGACCCCAAAGAGTTTCTTTCAATTCCCCAGTCTGCCAGTTCCACAGGCTGATCTTACCGTCGCTGCTGCCGATCGCCAAAGTTTCTCGATCGGCACTGAAAGCCACCGACTGCACCTCGTCAAACACCCGGTTGAGAGTTTCCAACTCGGCGCCGCCTTCTACTTGCCACAACTTCAAAGTTTTGTCCTTACCGACACTGGCCAGGGTCTGGCCGTCGGGACTGAAAACCACCGAGAACACGCCGTTTTGGTGTCCGTCCAAAGTCTGAATTAACTTGCCCGAATAGAAATTCCACAATTTAATCGTACCGTCAACGCCACCGCTGGCGATCTTCCTGCCGTCAGGACTGACGGCCACCGACCACACCGGCCCCAAATGTCCTGCTAAAACCTTGAGCAGCTTGCCGTGACGCTTGTGCAGCAGGTGAATTGTGCCGTCGTTATTCCCGCTGACGATCACGCGGCCTTGGGGAGCAACTGCTACCGCCCAAACCGGGTTTTTGTCTTGATCCGCCAGAGTCCGCACTGCTGGCCGCGACTGCGATGCCTCACCGTTAAAATCCTGCATCGGGGGCGGATTGAACCGAATTTCGGGAATGCTAGAAACAGGCTCACCAGAAGTGAAAGCCTGCGGTGCAGGAGAGGGCAAGCGAACACCCAGCAATACGGACAGCAGGGCAACCGTACTTGCTCCCCACATGGCCAAAGTCCACTTGGGTTTGCTGAGAATCACGTCTACCGGTGCCGGGCCGTATTTCATGTCTGTGAGAATTGCCTCGATCGAGCGATAGCGTTTTGATGGTTCTCGCTGCACCATTTTATCCAGAATGCGGCCGAGTCGCGCCGAAACTGGTACTTTCAAATAATGTCTCCAGGTCCAACTTTCGGCTTTGATGTCAAACAAATCAAAGGGCGACATTCCCGTTAACAAGTGAATGCAAGTGACGCCCAAACTGTAGATGTCGCTGCTCTTAATCGCTTGACCTTTAATTTGTTCCGGGGCCGCGTATTCCGCAGAACCTGTGACCGTTTCTGTTTTGAGAGGCCCGCTATTAGCCGGAATTGCCGCGCCGAAATCGACTAAAACTAGCCCAGAGGCACTTTCTTGGGCCACGGAATGTAAATCCTCTTTCCCTGCCAAAGCTGGGGATGCTTGGGGAGTTTTGCGGTGAATAATATTCGACGGTTTGATATCTCGGTGAATCAGTTGATGTTCGTGAACAAATTGCAGGACTGGCAACAATTCGCTCAGCAGATACCAAATTTGAATTTCTTTAACAACACCTTTTTCTGAAAGCCGATCGGCTAAATTACGGCCTTCGATGTATTCTTGCACTAAATACTGGCAGCCTTCGAGTTCAAAAGATGCCAGCAATTTCGGTATTTGTGGATGTTTCCCCAACTCGTCGAGAACTGAGGCTGAGCCGCGAAATGTCCGGTTTTGCTGTGTGCGACCGTCGGCGACGGCCGCGGGCGCGCAGAACTGTTGAATGACGCAGCGGGGTTGCGAAGGTTGGTCTTCATCGACTGCTAAGAAGGTGCGGCAAGTGAGACTTTGACCGAGGGTATGAAAGACTCGGTAGCGGCCTTTTAGCAACAAGTTCGACTCGCAACTTTTGCAGATTGTCGCGCGATCGAGATTTTGGGGATTCTGGCAATGGGGATTGGTGCAGTAACTCATTTGTCTTTCCGCTGGAGACCCCCGTCCGACATTATTGCTGGTGGGGGAGGAAAGCGGGGCGGTGCGTGCCGCTTCCTGTGGACAAATTAAATAATTGGAATCTTTGCTTGATCATAATTGTTTCCCAGATTTTCGCCACAATTGCTGCCGTCGATCGCGCGTAAATTATTGCTGACTTTCCTGCGAGCGAGGTTTAATAGGTTGATCGTACCGAGCTCATTCGAGCGATCGGCGGGATTTGCTGTTACCGAATTACGTTATACTGTCATTGCGAATACTTTCAGAGCGATCGCACCTAAGCAATCGCGAGACCTTGCCAAATATCGGCGATTCTTTGTTCTATGGAGTGAATCTAAAATTTCCCATTTCCCACCTCAAATCGACTAACCGATTAAAAATTAGGCAAAATTATCCCAACTAACTACTAACTTTTAACTATTACTTATGCCCTTAATTCGTGTACCCAAGTCTTGGGAAATTCTCAACCCACAAATTACCTCAGAAACAGCCTTTATCAACCGCCGCCGCTTCATGACAAATTTAATTGGCGCCGGCGTGACTGCTTCGCTGCTGCCGCTGACCGGCTGCCAAAGCAATGCTAGCTCAAAAACTGCTCTGGATCAAAGCTCAACCCAAGCCTATTCGGAATTGAGCCGGAATCCCGCCTTTGCAAAAGTTGATCGAGCAATTACGGACGAAGGCTTAGCTACAAAATACAACAATTTTTACGAATACGGCGGCACAAAATCTATTTGGCAAGCCGCTCAAGCTTTGCCAACAGAAAACTGGAAAGTAGAAGTAAGCGGTTTAGTAAAAAATCCCCGCACTTATGATATTGACGACCTCTACAAAAAATTTCCAATCGAAGAACGAGTTTATCGATTTCGCTGCGTAGAAGCGTGGGCGATGGTAGTTCCTTGGGTCGGATTTCCCATGAAATTACTGATGGCCGATGTCGAACCGCAATCGAAGGCTAAATTCGTTCGCTTCACCTCATTTTACGACCCCAAAATTACTCCCGGTCCCGGTTTAATGTCGCAATTTTATCCTTGGCCTTATACCGAAGGTCTGCGAATTGAAGAAATGGCGAACGATTTAGCATTTTTTGCCACAGGCTTGTATGGCCGAAGGCTACCTAAGCAAAATGGTGCGCCTCTGCGGCAAGTGATTCCTTGGAAATACGGTTTTAAGGGCGCAAAGTCGATCGTAAAAATTGAATTTGTCGAACAACAGCCCGCCACTTTTTGGAATACAATTGGCCCCAACGAATACGCTTTTGAAGCAAATGTCGAACCCGACAAGCCGCACCCCAGATGGTCGCAGGCCAGTGAACGGATAGTCGGTCCCGGTAACAGTTGGTCGTGGGAAACTCGCCCAACTTTGCCCTATAACGGTTACGGCGAATATGTGGCGGGTTTGTACAGTTAATTAACTACACGAGATGTAATTCCCCTCGTTTCTAGGCTCTGCCTAGGAACGCAGATCCGGAGGCTCTGCCTCCTTATTACCGCGAGGCAGAGCCTCGGATTCAGGCATTCCCAGGCTCTGCCTGGGAACGAGAAAAAGGCAGAGCCTGGGAACGAGAAAAAAAACCTCCTATTATCCTCTATAATAAAAATTGATGAAGCTACCAAGGAATTGTTAAATGGTAACAACAACATCAACTCCCATCGAGCAGCAAACTACCCCAGCAGAAAACCGAGTTGTTTTAAAAGGTGTCAGTTGGTCAACTTTTAAAGCATTGCTGGCAGATGTTGGGGACGATAGAGCTTGGAGAATTGCTTACGATGAAGGAGTATTAGAAATCAGGATGCCGCTGGAAGAACACGAAGAACCCAAACGACTTATAGAAAGCTTTGTGGAAGCCATTGTAGATGAGCTGGAAATTGAACTTAGGAGTCTTGGTTCGCTGACTCTTGAACGAGAAGATTTAACTCGTGCTGTAGAACCTGATTCCTGTTTCTATATTCAAAATGAATCTTTAGTTAGAGGCAGAAATATCAATTTGCCAAATGACCCGCCGCCTGATTTAGCAATAGAGTCGGATTACACGAATTCTTCAGTTAATAAAGATTCCATATATGCTGCTCTTGGTGTTCCCGAACTGTGGAGGTATCGGCGGGAATCTCTGCAAGTTTATCAGCTTCGGGAGGGAAAATATGAAATGTGCGCTCACAGTTTAGCTTTTCCATTTTTACCAGTTGCCGAAATTCCAGGTTTCATCGAACAAAGCAGAACAATCGGACAGCGTGCGGCTGTGCGTTTGTTTCGGGAAAGAATTAGAGAAATCTTACCGAGTCAAAGTTAACGCAAAAATCAGAATTACTGTAGCTTAAAAACTAGCAAATAAATTTAAATTATTACATCAGCGTTAATTAGCGTTCATCTGCGGTTAAAAAATCTTTAATCTCGATATAAAATTAACTGATAAACTCCTGCACTCTCTGCCAAACTCGCTCCAATAAATCCGGTGCGCTAACATCAAACCATTCAATTTCAGGATAAGCTCGAAACCAAGTCCGCTGTCTCTTCGCAAATTGCCGCGTGTGCAAAATTGTTAATTCTTTGGCTTCTTCAAGCTTAATGTCGCCCGCCAAATATTGTTTCATTTCCTGATAGCCCAGCGTGTTCAACAGTGGCAAGTCGCAGCCGTATTTTTTACACAAATATTCTACTTCAGCAATCCAACCGCGTTCTAGCATTTGTTCTGTGCGCTGTGCGATCCGATCGACCAAAACATCGATCGCGCAATCCAACCCAATTTGTAAAATAGGATAATTGGGAGGATTTTCGCCCTGCTGTTCCGAAATAGGGCGACCGGTGACATAAAATACTTCCAGTGCTCTTAAAGTTCTTACTGGGTCATTGAGGTGAATTTTCTCAGCCGCAGACCGATCGACCTGCTGCAACATCGCGTAACATTGAGATTGTCCGAGTTCTGCAAGTTGCGATCGCAATTCGGGCATCGGTGCTACCCTCGGAATTTTTAAACCGCGCACGATCGATTTAATATATAAGCCCGTCCCTCCAACCAACAACAGGGGGGGAGAAACAGGAAAATCGACAGCAGCAATTAAATTTTGAGCTTGTTGCTGGTAATCTGCTAGTGTCAGAGTTTCTGTCGGCTCGCAGATGTCAATTAAGTGATGCGGTACACAAGTACGATCGACCGCCGTCGGTTTTGCGGTTCCGATGTCAAATTCGCGGTACACTTGACGCGAGTCCGCACTCAGGATCGAGGATTGCAGTCGCGAAGCCAAAGCCAAAGCCACTCCCGACTTCCCCGTCGCCGTCGCCCCGCAAATCGTAATTAATTTAGGCATAAGGTGTCGCACATTTCCCTATAAAAACTCTCAAATCCTCTCCTCTCCATGCTTTCCCCTCTCTCCCTACACTGATTCACGGCGATCAACCAGGGCAGTCCTCCAGCAATCTCAAAACTATTCCCCTCCGTCCCCCCAATAAATTTCCCTTCAGAAAGCCCTAGCATCGCCTTTAACGGTTTTGTGCTATAATTTTAGGAGTTTTCCCATTTTAGAAGCTTTCGGGGCTTTAGGCCTCATTATTGGAGCTATTTTTGTATGACCAGCAGCTACAGCGCCGACCAGATTCAAGTTCTCGAAGGTCTCGAAGCAGTCCGTAAACGACCGGGGATGTACATCGGTACCACCGGGCCGCGAGGACTCCACCATCTAGTTTACGAGGTTGTGGACAATTCCATAGATGAGGCGCTGGCTGGCCACTGCACTCACATCGAGATTGACATCAACGCCGACGGTTCCGTTACCGTGACAGACGACGGCCGGGGCATTCCCACCGGCATCGTTGCCAAGACTGGCAAATCAGGAATAGAAACAGTAATGACTGTACTTCACGCCGGGGGTAAATTTGGCGGTGGTGGCTACAAGGTTTCTGGAGGATTGCACGGTGTAGGTATTTCTGTTGTTAACGCGCTGTCCGAGTGGGTAGAAGTGACAGTTTGGCGCGACCAAAAAGAACATTTACAGCGCTACGAAAGAGGCAATCCAGTTACTGAACTTACTGCCAAGCCCAACAAAGGTACTCGCACCGGCACTTCAGTTTCTTTCTTGCCAGATACTCAAATATTTAGCACTGGCATTGAATTTGATTACACTATACTCGCCGGGCGCTTGCGAGAATTGGGTTACTTGAATGCGGGCGTGAGAATTACGTTTAGCGACCACCGTTTGGAACTGCTTAAAAGTAGCGAACCTCGCGTCGAAACATACTGTTATGAGGGCGGAATCAAGGAATATATCGCCTACATGAACCGCGAAAAGCAGCCTCTGCACGAAGAAGTGATCTACGTGCAAGGAGAACGCAACAACGTGCAGATAGAAGTGGCTTTGCAGTGGTGCGTTGATGCTTTTAGCGACAACGTTCTAGGTTTTGCTAACAACATTCGGACGATCGACGGTGGCACGCACTTAGAAGGTTTGAAGGCTGTTTTGACGCGGACGATGAATTCGATCGCCCGCAAGCGCAACAAAATTAAAGAAAATGAGCCCAACCTCGCCGGCGAAAACGTGCGCGAAGGTTTGACAGCAGTAATTTCGGTCAAAGTTCCAGACCCGGAATTTGAAGGTCAAACTAAAACTAAGTTGGGAAATACAGAAGTTCGGGGAATTGTTGATTCCTTGGTAGGCGAAGTATTAACAGAATATTTGGAGTTTCGCCCCCAAGTAGCTGACGCTATTTTGGAAAAAGCAATTCAGGCATTTAAGGCCGCTGAAGCCGCCCGCCGTGCCCGCGATTTAGTGCGCCGAAAATCTGTCTTAGAATCATCTCCTTTGCCTGGAAAATTGGCGGACTGTAGTTCCAGAGACCCTGCCCTGTCTGAGATATACCTGGTGGAGGGGGATTCTGCAGGCGGATCGGCAAAACAAGGGCGCGATCGCCAATTCCAAGCAATCCTGCCTTTGCGCGGTAAAATTCTCAACATTGAGAAAACCGACGACGCCAAAATCTACAAAAATAACGAAATTCAATCGTTAATTACAGCCCTGGGTTTGGGCATCAAAGGCGAAGAATTCGATCCGGGTCAATTGCGGTATCACCACATCGTAATTATGACTGACGCTGACGTAGATGGTGCTCACATCCGCACGCTGTTGCTGACTTTCTTCTACCGCTATCAGCGCGCACTTGTAGACCAAGGTTACATCTATATTGCTTGTCCTCCTCTCTATAAAGTGGAACGCGGACGCAATCATTACTACTGTTACAGCGATCGCGAAATGAACAATCTCATCCGCAATGAATTTCCGGCGAATGCTAATTACACCATTCAGCGGTTCAAAGGTTTGGGTGAAATGATGCCGACACAGTTGTGGGATACGACGATGAACCCAGAAACTCGGACGCTGAAACGGGTGGAGATTGAAGACGCTGCTGAGGCCGATCGCATCTTTACGATCTTAATGGGCGATCGTGTCGCCCCTCGCCGCGAATTCATTGAAACCTACGGCCCCAAACTCAACCTCCTCGACTTGGACATCTAAATTAATCATTAGCTAACTGTCGATGAGGAACGACTAACGACTAAACTTTTTCAGCAGTTTGAACCCTTGTGCCTTCCGAGGCACAAGGGTTTCTGCTGTTTGAGGTAGGTAGATTTTGTTATAAAAATTAATACAATCTCTCATCAAATCGATCTAAGGTAAATGCTTAGGTAAATTTTAGATTTTTGGCGCATCCATCAGCTACCACAAAAATAGAAGGTTGGACAGTATAGCATGAGCATCAATTTAGCGACCAAATTGCGTGAGGGAACCAAAAAGTCCCACACAATGGCAGAAAACGTCGGTTTTGTCAAGTGTTTTTTAAAAGGCGTTGTAGAAAAAACTTCTTACCGGAAGTTAGTAGGAAACCTCTACTTTGTCTACTCGGCAATCGAAGAGGAAATGGAACGCCAAAAGCAGCATCCGGTTGTTTCAAAAATTTACTTTTCTGAGTTGAATCGCAAACAAAGCTTAGAGCAAGATTTATTTTACTACTACGGTGCGAATTGGCGCGAACAAGTAGCTCCGTCAGCCGCAGCTAAAGCTTATGTGCAGCGCATTCACGAAATTTCGGCGACGGCACCGGAACTGTTAGTAGCTCACTCTTACACTCGCTACCTTGGCGATTTATCTGGCGGACAAATCCTGAAGGGAATTGCCCAGCGCGGGATGAATCTTTCCGAGGGAGAAGGCACTGCTTTCTATGAATTCCAGGATATTCCTGATGAAAAAGAATTCAAGGCTAACTACCGTCAGGCAATGAATGAACTGCCGATTGACGAAGCAACAGCAGAGCGAATTGTTGACGAAGCTAATGCAGCTTTTGGCATGAACATGAAGATGTTCATGGAGTTAGAAGGCAATTTGATTAAAGCAGTTGGTCAGATGCTTTTCAATACCCTGACGCGGAAGCGCGGTGGTGGCAGTACCGAATTGGCTACTGCTGATTAAGTTAAAGCTCACTGGGGATAATTTGAGCCTCGTTTAAGAGGAAAAACTTAAATCCTGGGGGTTTGATGGCTGCTTTTACAGTCACCAAATCTCCGGGATTTTGCATGATGTTTCAATTGCGGGCGATCGACTTTTTAACTCATATAGTTTCCGGTTGTATCGGAATGATTTAACCGCAGAGGGCGCAGAGAACGCAGAGGGAGAGAATACAGAGAGGAATAATTCCGATGCTACCGGATTTGATATCACAACTCAACACTATCACCTTCCCACGCCGCGATCGGGAGGCTCCTCGTCCGGGACAGGCAAAGAACTCGGTCTTACCTGCCGCTCCAAATACTTGCTCAAAGCGTAAGCGATATCCCCACGAGTCATCGGTTTCAAAGGATTAATCTTATTAGTTGCGATATCAACATTAACAAACCCTTCATAAAGTGCAGTAGCTATAGACTTTCTAGCCCAACTAGGAATTTCGCCTGCATCTGGATACTTAGCTAAAATCTCGGAAATGCTGGGATCGGGAAACTGAAAAACCCCGTAAGCTTGAGCAAAAATCGCCAAAGCTTCAGCGCGAGTCACCCTTTGATTTGGGAAAAACATTCCGTCGCGATATCCACTCATCGTTCCCGTTTTCAAAGCAGTTTGAACCGCACTGTAAGCCCAGTAACTCTTCGGTACGTCCGGCACTTCCCTATCCGGTTTCTGAGCAGTTTTCCGCCGTTCCAAACCAAAAGTTTTCACTAAAATCATCGCCAAATCGGCGCGACTTACAAGGCCCTCAGCATTAAAATTACCACTAGCATCTTTATTCATCAATCCTGCACTCACAACCCGATCGATCGGGTCAATTATTTGTTGAGATTGAACCGCCATGGGGACTCCTTGCACTAGCGCGATCGCCAAAAAAATACTCACTAACTTTTTCACGATTTTAATCCTTTCTGTCGCTAAAACCATCATGAAAACAGCAGTAATATTTTTTATGGTTCCATCGGTATTATTCTGTGGTTTCGGCGGTGCGCGAGATTTGGGGATTATATATTAAAATCAAACATTTGCTTCCGGCAAAGCGCCCTGCATTTTACCCAGCCAATCAATCAAATTATCCAATTGCTTTTGGGCCGTCAAAACCGCCATACCTCGAATAGTAACCTTCCCCTTGCTGTAGACAAAACGAGATCGCAAATGTTCCGGCAAATTAGCCTTGAGCAAATTCCAAGCAGGCTCTTCCATCGCAGTTTCCAAAACTATGTTCTGCTTATTCTCCGGTTTAATCCGAGAAAAACCGATTTTTTTAGCAATTTGTTTTAGTTCGACCACACGGATAAGTTGCTGGGCTGGAAGAGGAATTGGCCCATAACGATCGCACCAATCAGCCTGAATCTGCTGTAATTCTTCAGGAGTATTAGCAGAAGCCACAGACCGGTAAGCGCTCATCTTTTGATCCAAATCTGCGATGTAATCGGCAGGAATAAACGCCGTCAAAGTGAGGTCAATTTGCGCGTCCTCCACTTTCGGAATTTCCTGACCCTTTATTTCCCGAATAGCCTCCTCTAACATTTCTGCATACAAATCAAAACCGATCGCCTCCATTTGACCAGATTGTTCAGTACCCAAAACATCACCCGAACCGCGAATTTCCATATCTCGGACAGCCAACTGATAGCCTGAACCCAACTGCGCGAACTCTTGAATTGCCCGCAGCCTCTGCCTTGCAGCATCAGACAGCTTGTTCTGCTTGGGATAAAACAGCCAAGCATGAGCTTGAATCCCCGCGCGTCCCACCCGTCCCCGCAACTGGTAAAGCTGACCCAAACCAAACTTCTGCGCGTCTTCAATTAAAATGGTATTGACTCGCGGAATATCCAAACCCGACTCAATAATCGTCGTGCACACCAAAATATCAAACTCCGCCGCGCTGAAAGTCAGCATGATTGATTCTAGTTCCGAAGCCTCCATTTGACCGTGGGCGAGCGCAATTCTGGCAGACGGAACCATCTCCTGCAACTGAGCGGCCAACTCATCAATCCCCTCAATCCGGGGCACCACGTAAAAAACCTGACCGCCCCTGTCCAATTCTTGACGAATTGCCGATCGCACCACTTCCGGGTTATAGGGAGCCAAATGCGTCTGAATCGGGCGTCTGCTAGGAGGCGGAGTCGAAATCAAACTCATCTCGCGAATCCCCGACAGCGACATATACAAAGTCCGGGGAATCGGCGTTGCTGTCAAAGTCAGAACATCTACCTCTGTTTTGAGAGCTTTAATCGCTTCCTTTTGCTTAACTCCAAACCGCTGTTCTTCATCCACCACCAACAAGCCCAAATCCCGAAATTTAATCGCTTTGCTCAAAACAGCTTGAGTACCGACAATCACATCTAATTCCCCAGTCGCCAAACGCTTGTGAATCTCCCGGCGCTCGGTTTCAGTGCGAAAGCGATTGAGCAAACCAACTTCGATCGGATAAGGGGAAAAACGCTCCGAGAGCGTGTGATAGTGCTGTTGGGTCAAAATCGTTGTCGGCGCGAGCAAAGCCACCTGCTTGCCCGCCGTGACCGCCTTAAAAATCGCTCTCAGAGCCACTTCTGTCTTGCCAAAACCGACATCGCCGCAGACCAAGCGATCCATCGGTCGATCGCCCTCCATGTCGCGTTTCACATCCTGAGTTGCCTTTAACTGATCCGGGGTTGGCTGGTAAGGAAAAGAATCCTCTAATTCTTGTTGCCAAGGCATATCAGGAGGAAAAGCGTAACCTGTTTGTTTAGCTCTTTTAGCATAAAGATTCAGCAAATCCACTGCCAATTTTTTAACAGCTTTGCGAACCTTTGTTTTAGTTTTTTCCCAAGTTTGGCCTGTCAGCTTGTTTAAATCCGGTACTTTATCGCCTACAGTCCGAAACCTCGACAAAGCCCCCAATTGATCTGCCGCCACCCTCAGAGTACCGTCAGCGTATTGAATCAATAAATATTCGCGAGTTTCCCGATCTATCGTCAAACGTTCCAACTTGATAAATTTACCCACTCCGTGCTGGCGGTGAACCACATAATCACCAGGGCTTAATTTATTCGGGTCTACTTGCTTAGAGGCAGCGCGGCGGCGCTTGCGGACGTAGCTAAAAGTAGCGAGAGAATGCTGACCGTAAAATTCCCGATCGGTAATTAAAACAATCCGAAAAGTCGGCAGAATAAAACCTTCCAATTCTGCCAGCCCGCTGTACTTCAAAGCAACCGGAACGTGCTGCAATTGCAACTTGTCGATCGCCAAAAAATCGCGCGGATTTACCACAAACTGAGCCGGACAGTCGTGTTCCGAAAGCAGAGAAACCGATCGACTCGGTTGAGCAGAAACCAGAAAAATGGTAAAACCTCGATCGCGCTCTTCCCTGAGCATTTGAGACAGCTTTGCAAATTGGTGAGGCATCACCGGCACAGGCCGAGAAGCCAAATTAATCGCAGATGGTAGCTGGTCGCCCTCCGCAGAGTTTTGAATTTTTTTAGTAGTAGAATCTTCTGCTAATTCTGAAAGTTCTAGCCTGTCGAAAGCTGCGGCATCTGCCATAGATTCTGCAAAAGTGCGGTGAATTTTCGGAACTTTCAAGTTAGCAATTGGCAACTTTTCTGTTCCCTCACCAGCAACTTCCGATTCGCGATTACAACTATTCCACTGTTCCTGTGCATTCTCAAACCAGCGGTCGCTGTGACCTTCGCACCCTTGCGGTTCGTCAACTACAACTAAAGTATTTTCTGGCAAATAATCTAACAAAGATGCAGGTTTCTCGAAAGCTAAGCCCAACAGCCTGCGGACAAATTTTTCGGCTTCATTTTCTGTGTCTACAGAGCCTAGTTGGTTAATTTCGTCAATATTTTTTTCTGCTAAAACTGCTTTAATAATTGCGTTAAAATTAGTAGGAGTTAAAACTAAGCGATCGACCTTATCGAGTGATCGCTGGGAAGACGGATCGAACTCCCGAATTTGCTCCAAATCATCCCCAAACCACTCCAGCCGCACCGGCAACTCAGCCGCCACCGGAAATACATCGACAATATCACCCCGACGGCTCCATTGACCCTCCATTTCCACCAGAGCCACCCGATCGTACCCCATCGAAACGAGTTGGCGATCGAGTATCTTCGAGTCTTGAACCGCACCTCGCTTCAGCGTCAGACAGTAGGGTTCAAAAGCATCAGGTGGCGGCAAGTGAGACTGGAGAGATCTTTCGGTAGCTACAATCGCGATTGGCTTCGACTGATTGGCGGTTTTTTCTTCCTTATCCACCAAATCCGCCAGCACCTGCATTTGCCCCCACGTCATTTCATTCTCGTCGGAGTAAGATAGCTCGTAGGGCGAAGCCTCCGAAGTCGGGTAAAAATGTACGGTTTGCCAGCCCATCGCCTCCAGCCCTGCCACCCAACGACCGGCTTCTTCTAGAGTTGCCGTCACTACCAGTAAACTCCGCCCTTCTTGCTGTGCGAGGGCGGAAGCTACTAAACCTTTGGGCAAGCGAGCTATGCCGGACAGTTGCAAGCAGCGATGGCGCTTGAGCTTGTTGAGGAGTTCTGTGGCTAGGGGCGATCGCCCGAGGGTACGAATTATTGAAGAGAAAGTCATGCGCTTTTAATTTTAATCCCTGATCGGCGAAGGCTCTTTCCCTTTGCCTGTTAAGGAGATTGTACGACAAACATCCATGATTGTGCCGCTCTGCTGTTGACGCCTGGGAACTTAACTGGAGATAGATTTCTGCTTTAATATGTCGATCCTGCGATCGCGATTGAGCCAGTTCCGTTAATCTAGTGACAGGTTTAGAAAAAATTTCGATTTTGCGATCGAGATTAGCAGCTTCCAGACCTCTCCTTTAACCGGGCAGAGCGCTTCGCCGTTACTACCGAAAATTTTAGAAATGTCCCCAAGTACCGATATTCTGATTGTTCTCCTGCTAATTTTCCTCAATGGCTTGTTTGTGATGTCAGAGATGGCCATCATCTCTGTACGGAAGGTGAGACTGCAACAGATGGCCAACCAAGGTTCAGCCAATGCCCGCGTAGCCTTGGATCTGGCTAATGCCCCCAATCAGTTCTTGCCGACAGTTCAAATCGGGATTACGATGCTGGCCATTCTGTCGGGCGCTTTCGGAGAAACGACGATTTCTAGAAGAGTAGAGCCTTTGTTGCGGCTGATTCCTGCCCTCGCGCCCTATTCTCAGACGATCGCCTCAGTAGTAGCAGTTTTAACCATCACTTATCTAACCCTAATTATCGGCGAACTTGTGCCGAAGCGGCTGGCGCTCAACAACCCGGAGCCGATCGCCTCAAGCGTAGCAATTCCCATGCGAATGCTCTCAAAAATTGGCGCTCCTGCGGTTTATTTGTTAAGTCATTCCACTGACTTAGTGATGCGACTGATGAGGATATCGCCCTCGACAGAACCGCAAGTTACAGAAGAGGAAATTAAAGTTTTGATCGAGCAAGGCACCGAAGCCGGAACCTTTGAAGAAGCCGAACAAGATATGGTGGAAAGAGTGTTTCGTTTGGGCGATCGGCGAGTCAGCGCGTTAATGACCCCGCGTCCCGATCTTACCTGGCTCGACCTCGACGACTCCGTGGAAGAAAACCGCCAAAAAATGCTCGGCAGTGGTCACTCTCGGTTTCCCGTGTGTCAGGGAGGGCTCGACAACGTTGTCGGTTTAGTACACGTTACTGATATGCTTTCTCGGACTTTAACTGGTCAACCCCTAGATTTAAGCGCTTCTTTACGACGACCGTTATTTGTACCGGAAAGCACGCGGGGTTTAAAAGTATTAGAACTTTTCAAACAATCTAGCAATCAAATTGCCTTGGTAGTAGACGAATACGGCGTCATTCAAGGATTGGTTACAGTTAACGACATTTTAGTCGAACTTGTTGGTGATTTTCCTTCAATAGAAGATGCTGACGAACCGGAAGCTGTGCAGCGCGAAGATGGTTCTTGGCTGTTAGACGGAATGCTAGCAGTCGAAGATTTTTTTGAGCTGTTTGGAATCGAAGAATTGTCAGCAGAACACAAAGGAAGTTACCACACAATGGGCGGTTTTGTAATTACCAATTTGGGCAAAATTCCCACAGCAGCCGAGCATTTTGAGTGGAACGGTTTGCGCGTGGAAGTAGTCGATATGGACGGGAACCGAGTTGATAAGATATTGGTAATGCCGATCGACTCAGCGGGCGATCGAGCTAGAACCGAACCAAAAACCTAAAATTTGAACTCAGTGGTAAGGTGCGCTAGGCGCACCTTACATCAACCATTCAGCGGGTATTTCAGACCTAATTCTTTTTGCTCCTAGGCTGATCTTTCCGCAAAGATTCCAGAATAGAACGGCCCACATAATTGCTAAAAACTACTTCTCCAGCTTGATTGTAGTGGCAGCAGCTATCTACATAAACAGCATCTTTAGTCTTGTCAAAAACATTGACAGCATTCACTAGATTGATATTATTTTTTTCCAAATTAGGCCACTTTTTGAAAAGAGCCGGATATCCAATTTGCACAGCTTTAGCATAAGGAGTATCCTTGTTAAAAGCAATCTGCTTTTCGGCGTCACCAAACACCCTTTTCGTCTGATAATATTGATTAGGCTGAAGAACATGAAAATAAGGCACATTACTAGCAGACAGAACTTTGTGCATAAAAATTGAACTTTTCGCCCAATTCAATGCCATTTCTTGAAAAGCTACTGAATCCTGTAAAACTGACTTATTAGTATTGATATAAATAACGCTGCCACTGTCATCTTTTTTTTGTTTAGTCCGTTCTTTTTCAAACTTAATGACATCGGTTTTATAGTTATTAACTAGATTTTGAACGTAAACAGAAGTCAAAGCATCGCACGCAGCTAAATAGCAGTGTTGCAAACGTTCCAAACCCTGACTAATCCTAGCTTTATTTTCTTGGATTCTGATAGTTGCTTTCATCGCTTTTGTAGAAAGGCTATTATTCGCCAAGTTAGTCAGCGGCAAAATATGCTGAATGCTTGGCATCGCCAAATCGACTTGATTTTTATTGTTTAAGTTAGAAAGTGCTACTTCATTAAAACCATCTATATTGACGACCAGATCCAGTTCTTGCCCTAAAGCCAAAAAATAGTTTAGAATTAATAATTGCTGGGGTTGTTTGTAGCCTCCGGTAGCAAAAGACAAAATTACAAATTCTTTATCCTTCAAACCCGGAATCTGCTTGAGGTATTGAGGTAAAATTTTGTTTTGAACTTCAAATACTCCATAATTAGAAGCCACAGAACCGCCAAAAACTCCGATAATAAATTGATTTTTCTTTGTTTTCTTCAAAGGGTAATCGTAAGGAGAGATAAATCCGTAGTTGTTAACCTTAAAACCAGGGCGAAAATCGGGGCCAGGTTGTTGGATAAATCCTAAAAAAGGATGAAACCTTTCAACAATAGACTGATTCAGCCGCACTCCTTCTAAATTAATTCCTAAAGCCGACTTATCTTGCGTTTTTTCTCTCGTATAGAAAAATTGCTTGTGCTTGACAAAATACCATGCCAAAGAGCCAAGTTCTAGAAAAAACAGTAACATCACTAAATTAATAAAAGCAATCTTGATAAATTCTTGTCCTTTTTTGAGGAATTTTAAATCTTTCATAAACCTCTATTTCGACTCTCTTACTACTTTAATAATGGAACTAGAAACATAGTTTGCCAATACTTCCTCTCCGACTGAATTATAGTGGCAGCAGGCATCTTTGTAAACCGTCTCTTTTGTATTGTCTAAAATATTCACTGCGCTAAACACATTAACCCCAGCTTTTTGCAAATCATCGACTTTGGACAACAATACTGGATAACCTTTTTTCACACCTTCAATGTAAGGACTCTTCTGGTCGATCGCGATTTCGTTTTCCTTGGCGGTAAACACTCGCTTAGTGGGATAATACTGGTTGGGCTGGATAAAGTGAAAATACTTAATCTTTCTACTTGATAAAATTTGATTCATGCCGATCGACGATTCATACCAAATCGATGCCATTTTGTCAAAAGCAGCGGCATCCTGCAAAACAAAGTCAGCTTTGGGAATGTATACTATACCGCTATTTGCCGTGTCTGGGTTAGATTGTTTGACTTGTCGATCGTACTTGACAACTGCTTGCTGGTAATTGTTGACTAATTGTTTCACCTGTAGCGAGGTGACAGCGTGACACAAAGCAAGTTGACAAGTTTGCAATTTGTCAATACCTGCTTTCAATTGTTTTTTGTTTTCGTTAATTTTAACGATCGAACTCATCGCTTCCGGTGACAAGTTGTTGTTGGCTAAACCCGTCAGAGGCTGTATGTGCTGAACGCTGGGCATTCCTATTTCTACTTGGGCTTTGTTGTTTAAATTTGACAGTGCTACTTCGTTAAAACCGTCTATATTGATGACTAAATCTAATTGTTGACCCAAGGCCAAAAAGTAATTTAAAACCAATAATTGTTGGGGCTGTTTGTAGCCGCCATTCCCAAAATTTAAAACAATAATTTCCTTGTTCGCAAATTCTGGATAAGCCTTCAATTTGTTAGACAATCTGCGATCTACGTATTCATCCACTGCAAAATTATTCGCAACTGAACCCCCAAAAATTCCGATAATAACTTGATTTTTATTTGTTTTAATAAACGGATATTCGTAGAGAGAGAAAAAGCCGTGTTTATTGACTTTTAACTTTAATTTTTCATTGGTGAAGGCACCTTGTTTGAGTACATAGCCAAAAAGTGGGTGCAGTCTTTCTACGATAGATTCATCAAGTCTAATGCCGATCCTTTCAATATCTTCTACTACTTTTTCTTTGACTTTAGTTCTGGTATAAAAAAACTGCTTTTGGTTTATAAAATAAAAAGCTAGCGATAAAGCTTCCAGACAAATAAAGGCGATCACCAAATTAACTGCGATTAGAATTAATATATTTTGGCTTTTTTTCAGCGCCGTTGAATCTTTCATGAAATTTGACTGCTTACGGTTGTTTTTTGGGGACTTGAGACTGCTTCAAATTTTCGCACAAATTTCGGTTAATCAGGATACTAGCCAGCCGGTGTCCGAGTTCATTCCAGTGACCCCCACAGGGTACAGAATTATCAAAACCGTGGGCGCAAACTTGATATTTTTCAGTGTAACCTTGGATCTGTTCGGATAAATTCAGTACCCGAAAACCCTCGCGCGCGCCCAACTTTTCCAGCCGCGTATCGGGATAAAACAAATCCTGAATGTTGTTCTTTCTCATAAAATTTTTTCGCCTCTCGGCATCGGGCCTAACTTGCATCGGATCGCCGATCGTCACAACCCAGAAATCAGCATTTTTCTGCACAACTTCATTCCGCATCGTCACAATCAAACCCTCTGTCACCCTCCAAGCCTCTTGCCAAGCTGCATTCGGAGGTTCCTTGAGGTTTTGGGTACTTAAAGTGGTAAAATCCTCAGATAACTCGCGCTTTTTCCTTTCTAAGTCTACTTTTTTAATAACCTGCAAAATGCGCGAATTTTTTACGAGGAAACTAGGCATCCGGTCTACGAAGGAAACTGCTCTTTCGTTGCGGTCAATCGGCGCCAGATTGCGGAAAGACATATCCGGTACTAACTTGCCGCTAGCATCATAAGCAAAAAATGGTCGATAGCGATCGTATTCCAATTTCGGCGAGTTGTTAATTATATCATTGCCAATAAAAAAAGCAAGAATTACAATATCAGGACTGTAATCCCACACTTTTTTTCGCAGCATTATCAATTGTTGAGCAGTACCGTAGCCCTGCACCCCGAAATTCATGACCTCAACATTTTTGCGTCCCTTAACAGCTTCGCAGTTGCCTAACTTTCGTTCCAATTTCGACCAGAAAGTTTGTTCGACAGGTACGTGAATTGCTTCGGTGAAAGAATCGCCCAAAACCGCAACGCGCAAAGTATTTGGAGGTTTTGCTTTTGTGTGTTCACGATCGCGCAAACCCTCGCTATTCACCTGCACAAAACTCGCACCTTCCCCATTCCACTCCCCTGACGCGCCCGGTTTCAGCTTCCAGCCCAAATTCGGATCGGAAGTGTGGAAACGAGTTGGCGCCGACTCTACGAAATCTCCTATTTTTTGATAGCCCTCAACTCTAGCAACTCGCAACCCAACTTCACCAATTACCACCCCCATCAATAAACCGCCGAGTGTCAAACCCAAATTGACACCCAAATTTTTCAACTTGCTCATTATTTCAAAACAGCGTGTAAATAAATGGAGCAATCACAGAACCCTGACTCAATACAATCAAAGCTCCTAAAAAGACTAAAGTCACAATTAACGGCAACAGCCAATACTTTTGGCGTTCTCTCATAAACGCCCACAAATCTTTGAGAAAATCTAAAGTTGCTTCAAACACTTAAAAAGGACGCTCCATACTAACTTTTGTTCTTGCTTTACTTGGGATGCGGTAAGTATCCATTTTCGGATTGAGTTTGCGCCGCATTGCATCTTCGCCGAAAATGTTTTTGAGAACTCCCATCGGCCAAACTATCAGGTAAAAAACTATCCCTAGGACGATCGGCGTTTGGATTTTGTGGAGGAGCAGTCCAAAGCGCATCCATGCGTGATAAACGGGATTCAGCGATTTTGGCGCAACCAATCCTAGCACGATTAGGACTGCGCCGATTGCCCAGGGCAGCCAAGGTAGAGAATGCCGCCGCAGTAAAGGTACTGCTAAACCGAAGATAACTGCAATCAAGCCACCAATTAGCAGCCCGAAATCGCGCAAGCCTTTTTTGTCGAGTTTTTTAATTTCGTCGCTCATTAGAAATGGGGAATTGGGAATTGGGAATGGGGAATTGGGAATTAGTTATTAGTTATTCGTTCCAACAAATAACTAATAACTAATAACTAATGACTAATCTAGTTCAAATTCATTTTTCCAAGCATCATCTTGTTTCCAAGGAATTTGTTCGGACTTGGGAAGCAAGTAATTTTCCAAAACCAGATAGTCCATTTCGGTTCGCATGAAACAGCGGTAAGCATCCTCTGGAGTGCAAACAATGGGTTCGCCTCGGACGTTGAAAGAAGTATTTACCACAATAGAACAGCCCGATCGCTTTTCAAAATGGCTGATTAAGTCATAGTAGCGAGGATTGGTTTCTTTGTGAACAGTTTGAATGCGAGCCGAGTAATCGACGTGGGTGACAGCCGGAATCTCCGAGCGCGGAATGTTGAGCTTTTCAATGCCAAACAACTGCTCTTGTTCGGGAGTCATCGGAATACGGAGACTGGACTTGACAGGTGCTACTAATAGCATATAAGGGCTAGAATGGTCAATCTCGAAATAATCCGCAACTCGTTCGGCTAAGATTGACGGCGCAAAAGGTCGAAATGATTCCCGATATTTAATTTTCAGGTTCATCACGGACTGCATTTTAGCACTGCGGGGATCGCCAATGATCGATCGACCGCCCAGAGCCCGCGGCCCAAATTCCATCCGCCCTTGGAACCATCCCACCACATTTCCCTGTTCCAAAATTTCCGCCAACTGCGGCATTAATTCGGCATCGTCCAATCGGTGATAGCTAGCTTTGACAGCATCCAAATATTCGAGAATTTCTGCGTCAGTAAACCTGGGCCCCAAATAAGAGCCCCGCATTTGATCGTGACAAGTTAAATGAGCAACCGACTTCGCCACAGTTGCCACCGCTTGGTTGGCAGTGAGAACTTCAGTCCTCTCCTCAACCGCTGCGTTTGTAGTGATAAGTTCAGTTTTGAGGGATTCTATACTATTTGCTGTGGAGTTGGCGCTGACAGTGCGAGTTTGTTCGCAATACTGATACCAAATCGCCAAAGCCGCGCCCAAAGCACCGCCAGCATCTCCCGCCGCCGGCTGAATCCAAATATCTTTGAAAATACCTTCCCGCAACAGTCTCCCGTTAGCAACACAGTTGAGAGCAACGCCGCCGGCCATACAAAGATAATCGACATCCAATTCTTTTTTAACTGTTCTGCACAGCCGCAAAACAACTTCTTCGGTAACAACTTGAATGGAAGCTGCAATGTCCATTTCTCGTTGAGTCAATTTTCCTTCAGCTTGACGCGGCGGCCCTTCAAACAGTTCGTCAAACTTCTTGTTTGTCATGGTTAAGCCAACTGTATAGTTGAAATAATCCATGTTCAAACGAAAAGTTCCGTCATCTTTGAGGTCGATTAAATAGTTGAGAATTTTGTCTACATACTTGGGCTCGCCATAAGGAGCTAAACCCATGAGTTTGTATTCACCAGAGTTAACTTTGAAGCCGGTGTAATAGGTGAAAGCTGAATAAAGCAAACCCAAGGAGTGGGGAAAATCGATTTCCCACTGAGGTGTCAGTTGGTTCCCGTCTCCCAACCAAACCGAGGTTGTTGCCCACTCGCCCACGCCGTCGAGGCACAAAACGGCTGCTTTTTGAAAGGGGCTGGGGAAAAATGCCGATGCTGCGTGGGATTGGTGGTGTTCGGTAAATAGCAGAGATGGCAGTTTATTCGTTTTGCAGTTTGCTATTGCTGCCAAATCTCTTTTGAGCATGGTTTTGAGGTAAAGCTTTTCTTTGAGCCATATCGGCATGGCGGCTAGGAAAGAGCGAAAACCTTGGGGTGCGTAGGCTAAATAGGTTTCGAGAAGGCGCTCGAATTTGACTAAAGGTTTGTCGTAAAAGACTATGTGATCGACTTCCCGCAAATCTATTTGCGCTTCTTTCAAGCAATAAGCGATCGCATTCTTAGGGAATCTGGCGTCATGCTTTTTGCGGGAAAATCTTTCTTCCTGCGCTGCTGCTATAATTTCTCCGTCGCGAATTAAGGCTGCGGCGCTGTCGTGATAGTACGCCGAGATTCCAAGTATGTTCATCGCTCTCCTCACAAATCGCAATGCGTTTGCTTTTGACTATTTAGAATAGCTAACGATTATAGCTGTTTCAGTGCTGATTGGGAATTGAATTTTGCGATCGCCTCTAATTTTACCTGGATCGATGTCGGTGGGCCGCCGGGGGGCGATCGGCTGTTAGAGAGCATTTAAGCTAGCGCCGGCTAATCCTGCGCCCCCAAGCTCTGAAGTAAGTAACCAGCGGGAATTGATAAAATTCACCTACCAACCACAGCACGATGCCTAAATGCGACAAAAAAGCTAAGCCTGTCCAAGCTACGGGCAGCCACGACAACCGGCTGCCGGGAACCGGGGGAAAATAGTAAGCTGAAAGTCCCAGCAAGGTAGTGGGAAGGAAAATTAGACCAATAGCCGCTGCAAAGTAGGGCCATCCGAATTCTACGCCTTCGAGGTGGGCTCCTATCCACTGTTTGCCGTTCCAGTGCCAAGTTACGGGTGGTTGGCGATCGGCCATTTGGAGCGATTGTCTTTCAACACTTGCGGTATAAATGTGCTGGCAGAAGTTGCAAGCTAGGGCGTCCATCAGCGCTAGGGTGGAAATTTGACCGGTGCGGCACACGGGACAGGGATATGTATCTTGAGGGTTGAAAGGTCGGGTTGATTTTTTGAAAATCTGCATAGATCAGGCTGTTTGTCAAGATATTGAGCGATCTTAACAAAGTACAGACATTATGGGTTGGCTGATGGCGGTTTTTGTATCTAGATTGTTGGTGATTTAACAGGTTTTTTCACGCTTACGTGTCCTAGGGGTTAATGCAGTTTCATGGTGGATGATTCGGATTAATTGCGGTGATTGTTGCTGTACCGAATTCGGGCTCCTGCCCAGTGAAGTTTTTCCCTCAAAGTGTTGAAATAAGAATAGTTTTCCCGCAAAATGATAAACTGGGCTTCGCAGTCTGCCCTCCGCACGTCTACGCGCTGTCCTGGCCAAATTGCAGTACCCAAAATGCCATCTGTCCAGAGTTTTGTACTGAGTTCATAATCTGCTAAAGGCCAAATGCTGACGACTGAACCGGGCGGCAGGACGATCGCCCGACTAGATAAACTCAAAGGGCAAATCGGAGTAACTGCGATCGCCTCCATTCCCGAGTGCATAATCGGCCCGTTGGCAGATGCGGTGTAGCAAGTCGAACCGGTGGGAGTTGCCACAATTAAACCGTCGCCTTGATACTGATCGACTACTTCGCCGTCAACTTCCATTTCTAGAATACAGCTCGGCATTCGATCGGCTGAAGCAGGTTTGACACACATTTCATTTAGTGCCAAAAATCGATCGCTTTGGGGTTCGAGATTGCTTCTGTTTCCCTCAAAAACTGTTGCCTGCAACATCATCCGCTTCTGCACAGCATACCTATCTTCCGAAAGTCTGTCCCAAATCTCCTCAGTATTTTGGAAATCCTCAAAAGACTCGGTTAAAAACCCCAGATGTCCCCCCACATTCGCTGCCAAAATCGGGATGCCATCAGCCGCCAAATTCCGCGCGGCAGCTAAGGCCGTACCGTCGCCGCCGAGCACCACCGCTAAATCAATTGGGCTGTTACTAGAAGCTAAAAAAACCGGATACGGGTTATCTTTCGGGCCACTGGGCCCCATTAAAACCTGACACCCGCGACTTTCTAATTGGCGGGAACACTGTTCAGCCCACCGCTGGCTGAGGGTATCTCTGGCTTTGTGGGCGATAATTACTTGTTTTAGTTGCACAACCTATCGATTTTAGATTTTAGATTTTGGATTTTAGATGATTAGATTTTAGACTGAATTGCCGCGAGCGGGACGATCGCACTGTACTCGGAAAAATATTATTCCGATGCCGCAGGGCATCTCCCCTCGGAGACTCTGCCTCTGGTTTATAGCAATTCCAAAAAGTAATCCAATTTTGGGCAAGCTGCAAACCCTTATCTCATATCAATTCCGGTTATATCGGAATGATTAAACCACAGAGGACGCAGAGGATACAGAGGAAGGGAGGAGAGATGAATAATTCCGATGAAGGGCGGATTTGATATCATCTGTCATTCCCAATTCTTTAATCGAAAATCGAAAATCGAAAATGGTATTATCCCTCGCTGCGGCTGGATTTTGCCCGCGGCCAGATAATGCTGGAATCGGCCGCGAGTAGGCGAGAAACTGCGATCGCCCCAAAGCGGTTGAGGTGGCTGGGGTCAACAAAATAGTCGTTACGGCCCGGCCACCGCTGCGACAAGTCGCGGAAAGCGAAGCCTTTTTGCCGCGAGAGTTGCTGCATTCGCTGCCGAAACTGCTGTTCTGCCCACAGGCGAGTCCCGTCTAAGTAGTCGTCTGTGAGGGGCAAATTGACGAAAATAAGGGGAATTTTTCGAGCTTTGGTAAATGCTACAACTGAATTAAAGGCTGTTGCTTGTTTGCCTCCGAGGTTGAAGTTTTCGTAGTCGCGATCGTACTGGCCTGAAACGTAAGCGCGTTCTCGATAATAAGTGTTGGGATTGTACCTGCCCGACATAGCCATGAATCCGTTGGAGTCGATCGAATCTGCCAATTGGTTGAGTTGTCTGATGGCTACTGTTGTGCGTCGCGACACTGGAATCAATTGTGCTTTTTGGGTTGCTGCATTCGCTGCGATCGGTTTTAACTCATATCTTGCAGCATTTTCAGCAACGGGCATCTTGCCCGTTCCACTAGACAGGAATTTGATTGGGGGGTGGGTGTCAGCAACGGGCAAGATGCCCGTTCCACTAGACAGGAATTTGATTGTAGGGTGGGCATCTTGCCCGCCCCTGAAAGGTCGATCGACAGATGCCAATGCTTTGCGGAAAGTGTTGTTAGCGCAGGGCTGCGGGAATCTGTAACACAGCGGAATCTCGTTGGGTTCATCCAACTCCAGTTCGGGGCGAATGCCTGCTGCTAAAAGTTGGCTGCCTTCAGAATCGACGATCGAATTAAAAGTGCGATCGTCCCGGCCGCTGTTAAATCCACGCACACCATCCGCCCAGACAATCATTTGAGGCAAATGACCCGGCTTCAAAAGCCGCCGCAGTTGAAAGTCAACTACTTGTGCAGTTGCGCCGTTGACTGAAAAGTTAAATACTTTTAAGCCCGGACGGCCCCTTTGGGCCAAAGATTGTTTTAGCTGTTTGGGATCGACGCCCTGCAATGCCCGGGAACTACCGACTATCAAAACATCTGGCGGCCCGACGGCAGCAACGTAGGATAGGTAAAGTTCTAGTTGTTCGTTGAGCAAATCGCTGCTGAAGCTGACTGTACTGGCTTGCGATCGGGTTGCGCCCGCTTGCTGTTGGGAATAAACCAGGTTTCTCATGTACTCGATTACTTTTTTCTCCGCAAACACCCGTCTGGGACTGCCTGGGGGAACCGCTTGCATCCAGGCTACGGCCTGCACCCACAGGGCGGCTACTTCGTCCCAGTCTTGTTTTGAATTGGCTGATTGAGCCAAATTAGAAGCTTGGGTGGCAAAGTTAACTGCCTCCGTGAAGCCATCGTTTTGGGGGCATGAAGAAACGCTGAGGGATTTTTTGGTTTGGTTGGCGTTTTTAGCTAACAGAGACGTTGGGGACTGCGCTAGGACGGCGGATTGGCTCGAACCCGATGCCGCTGCGGTGTTGGGCGGCTTGGGGGGGGAAGATCCGACTGTTAGCGCGAGCACGGCGGCAGCGGCACAGGTACGTTTGAGGATGCTGGTACTGAGGCTAGCAATGTAGCGGCGAATCATACAGCTTTCACCGTGGTCAAAATATTACTAGATATTACCGCAAACTGCCTTTGGTCTCCAGCCGCGATCGTGACGTTAATTGCGTATTTATGTATGGGATTCGATGACTGCTTCGGCTTGCAGGGCGATCGACCTCAATTTATCCAATGTATCCTGCTTCGCACTCTGCCATAACCCCCGCTGGCGGGCTTCTAGCAATCTTTCCGCCATATCTCGCAGTGCCCAAGGATTGTTTTCTTGAATAAATGTCTGCACTTTCTCATCAAAAATGTAAGCCTCTGCGATTCCTTCATACATAAAATCCTCTACACAATTTGCCGTAGCATCGTAAGCAAACAAAAAATCAACTGTTGCTGCAATTTCAAAAGCACCTTTGTAACCGTGGCGCATCGCACCTTCTATCCATTTGGGATTCACAGCCCTGCTGCGATAAACCCGCGCAATTTCTTCTCTCAGTTGTCGCACTTTTGGATTTTCGGGAATCGAGTTATCTCCGAAATAGGTTTCAGGATTTTTGCCTTGCAAATTGCGGATTGCGGCCGTCATTCCCCCTTGGAATTGATAATAATCGTCGGAGTCGAGGATGTCGTGTTCGCGGTTGTCTTGGTTTTGCAGAACTATTTGCATTTGGCCGAGGCGTTTTTCAAATGCTTCGGGTGCAGAACATCCCCATTCACTCTGTTTAACTCCTGCTACATCTCCCGGCAAATTTGAGGAACTAGAGGAGGTATAGGCGTAACTGCTCCAATTAATGTAAGCTTTTGCTAAATCGCTGTCGTCTGTCCAGTTTTGAGCTTCAATTATGCCTTGAAGTCCTGCGCCGTAAGCACCCGGTTTTGAGCCAAACACTCGAAATTGCGATCGCCCTTGCGCCTCTTCCTGACTCAGACCTGTAGATTCCCAATACTGAATCTCTGCTTGAACTTGTGCTGCTAAAGGATTATTTTCTGCCGATTCGTCTAAATCTGCCACAGCTTTTACCGCACTGTCAAACAAATCAATTAAATTAAAAAAAGCATCGCGGAAAAAGCCAGAAATTCGCAAAGTAACATCAACGCGCGGCCGCCCCAAAACAGAAACTGGCAAGATTTCAAAATCTACAACCCGGCGCGAAGGGCCATCCCAAACTGGTTGAACTCCTATCAGCGCCAAGGCTTCGGCGATGTCGTCTCCCCCGGTCCGCATGGTGGATGTTCCCCACACTGACAAACCCAAAGTTTTAGGATATTCGCCATTTTCTTGGGTGTATCTTTCGATTAAAGTTTCTGCAGCAACTCTGCCAACTCTCCAGGCCGTTTCTGTGGGAATGGCGCGGATATCTACTGAGTAAAAATTCCGACCGGTGGGCAATACATCTGGTCTGCCGCGAGTGGGCGCGCCGGATGCGCCGCTTGGTATGTGCCGCCCATCTAGTCCGCGCAAAAGGTTGGTAATTTCTTGATCGGTTTGGAGGAGTGAAGGTAAAAGATAGTTACTTATCCAGTCTAATTCTTGTTGGGTTGCTTCTCCTAGTTGGATATTTTTAACCGCAGATGAACGCGGATTAACGCGGATGTTTTCGATTAATTTATCTACTAATTCAGCGGCTTTTTCTTCGAGTTCTGCTGTTAAATCGCCTGCTGTGCGGTTCTGAATTATCGAGGTTGGATCGCAGGTTAAGGGGTCGAAATCGTAGCCTGAGTCTTCTGCTAGGGCGCGGGTTAAGCCCGATCGCCCGTTGGTGGGATGGCGGGCGATCGCAATTATCAAATCTCTCAACTGTCTACCTTCGGGACACTGACCGAAAATGTGCAATCCGTCCCGGATTTGGGATTCTTTGAGTTCGCAAAGATAGCCGTCTGTGCGGGTGATAAATTCTGTAAATTCCGATTTATTTAGTTGTATTCCTAAGTCTTTATCTAAGTTTTCTTTGTTGGTGAGGGCGAGAATGCGATCGCGAATCATGGGCAATCTGGACGGATCTAAACTTTGGGCTTCGCAATACTCATCAATTAAGGTTTCCAACTGCTGCAAAGGCCCGTAGAGTTCGGCGCGAGTCATCGGCGGTGTCAGGTGGTCGATAATCACAGCTTGCGATCGTCTTTTTGCTTGGGAACCTTCCCCCGGATCGTTGACAATGAAGGGATAAAAATTCGGCATCGCGCCTAACGCTACTTCTGGATAACATTTGTTAGACAATGCTATACTTTTACCGGGAAGCCATTCTAAATTGCCGTGTTTTCCGGCATGAATTATAGCGTCAATTCCCAACTTTTCTCGCAGCCAATAATAGTAAGCTAGATAATTGTGAGTTGGTTCTAAATCCGGTGCGTGATAATTTAACGCGGGGTCAAGTTCGTATCCCCGCGATGGTTGAATTCCTACAAATACATTACCGAACTGAATCCCCGGAATCGGGAAAGACGTATTGTTACTTATAAAATCTTGTGCATAGCTTCCGGGAAGCCCCCATCTTTTACAAATCCCATCTTGCACTTCTTGCGGCAAAGTAGCAAAATATTCTTCATATTCAACCAAATCCAAAGATTGATGAACAGGTCGCAATTCGCGTCCTTCGGGGTCATTTGTAACACCAGAAGTTAACAGTTCAATTAACTCGTTGCCGCTAGCGGGGATGTTTTCAATTTTATAGCCAGCTTGCTGCATAGCTTTGAGGATTTCGACACAGCTAGCGGGCGTATCTAAGCCGACACCGTTGGCTAAGCGGGCGTTGCGAGTGGGGTAATTTGCTAGAATTATGGCGATGCGTCTGTTGGCGGCTGGGGTTTGTTTCATCTTCACCCAATTCGCGGTTAAATCTGCTACAAATGAAATGCGATCGCCCGCTGCTACATAGCCTACTACATCTGTTTCTAATTCGCTGTTCCAAGTCTGTACCGCTTTAAAAGAAACAGCCCTAGTAATGATTTTTCCGTCTACTTCCGGCAATGCTACATTCATCGCTACATCGCGGGGCGAAAGTCCTTGTAACTCAGTTTCCCACTGTTCCAAACCGCCACCGCTGAAGATTGCTTGCAATACGGGAACGTCTAAGGATTTTAAGCTGTTTTGTTCCGGTTCTTGGCTGCTGAAACCGGAGACTGCAAAACTTGTGGTGTTGAGCAATAATTGAATGGATTCTGATTCTTTAGGCTGGAAATATTCCAGCAATTCTATTTGCAAATCCGGTTCCCGAAGAGAAGACACAAATACGGGAACTGGTACTAAGTTTCGCTCTGCTAGAGCTTGACACAGTGCATCAATTGGTGCTAAGTTTCCTGATAAATAATGAGCACGATAAAATAAAATTCCTACTTTAGATTTAGAAGTGATGTCCCCGTGTCCGCAAGTTGGGGACGAGTCAATTGGCTTTTTCCAATCATAAATTCCGACGCGGGAAACTGTTTGAGGTAGGGGCGGATTATAAGCAGTCTTCAGGCAAGTATCGGCGGCAAATTTTAGTGCATTAACAAAGTTTTGGACTCCGCCTTCTGTGAAATAGCGCCACAGTTTATTGACTGCTGACAGCGATACATTGGAATGGCTGATTAAATCGGGATCGGGGCTGTCTTCTCCCGGCATTACAATCAGTGATGCGTTAGTTTTCTGCACAGTTTCCCGCAGAATTTCTAACCCGTAAGACCAATAAGAACGCCCTCCTAACAGTCTTAAGATTATAACCTCGGCGCGTTCTAAAACTTCCTCGGCATAAGTATCAATTGTTAGTTGTTGCTGCAACTGAAGCAGGTTTACTGCCCGCACTTTGGGAAATTTTGCCGGCATTTTGGATGCGGCGGCTGCGAGAGTTTGAATGTCGGTGTCAGCAGCACTAATAAATACTATTGGTGCTGGGGTTTGCTGAATAAAAATTACTCCTTCTGCTTGAGGGTTCCAACCTCCGGGTGTGGCTGCTATTTTGTGCATTAATTTTTTTTATTTTAATAAATAGTGAGATAAAGTGCGATCGCCTTGAGTATAACATGACCTATACATCAATAGAGGCTAGGGCTTGTTTCCCACCCAGACATCCCCGCCCAACCGAGAGAGGGCGGGTACGGGGGCACCGCCCTTACATTCGGGGGGAGAATGAGCGTCAAAGTCCGGGAAATCTCAACTTATAAACTGATAAATAAAACTCCCACAATCATGATTCCGGCCCCTAATAATCTTTCTTGAATATCTTTTTCCTTAAAAATGAAATGACCGAACAATACACCCATTAACACGCTAGTACGCTTAATCGCGATCACTCGCACTACGAAAGTTAATGTCAAAGCTTGCATTTGAAAAATTATTCCAATAGCATTGATAAACCCCATAGCCGCTAGCATTGGTAATTGTTTGAGAATTTGTCGCCCTGGATTTGGGGTTTTGTGCAATAAAACTGGCAGTAGCAAAACACTCATGGTACCAAACAAAGAGAATACCCAAAAAATAGGGTAGGAATTTGTAACTCCTATTTTGTCAAAATTTGCTGCAATACTCCATAGTAATGCGACGATTAACATCAATTTTGGCCCGGGTTCATCCAGCAGTGCTTTGAATGGGGCTAAATATCCTTTAGATTTCTCTTTGATATTTAATAAATAAGAGCCTGCTACGATTAGTAAAATGCCAATATAATCAAATAATTTGGGATATTCACCGACAATTAACGGTGAAGTTACCAACATAAATAAAGGTGTCAAAGCTACCATCGGTAGTGTCAGGGATAAATCTGATACTTTGATGGCTTTGATGTAGAGGAGGGCTGTGACAGCGTTGATGCTACCTCCGATTAATAGGGCGAGCCAAAATTGAGAGTTTAATGGCGGAATTCCTGTATAAAATACCCAGGGAATCAAACAGATGACTGAAAAAAATGACAGAGACCAAGCGACGACATATTCGTCACTTTTTTTGAGGTTTTGTTTGCCAAAAACGTCTTTGACGGCTTCAAAGAAAGCGGTCAAAATTCCAAAAATTAACCAAGTCAACCTAAATATGCGCTCCTGACTCGCTCGTCGTTTAGCAAATCCGCTCCTATACCTGTGAGGGTAATATTACCAGCTTCTAGTACGTAACCCCGATCGGCAATTTGCAGTGCTAAACTAGCATTTTGTTCGACTAAGAGGATTGTAACGCCTGTGGAGCGGAGGTTTTGAATAATTGCAAAAATTTCTTTGACGATCGCGGGTGCTAAGCCTAAACTGGGTTCGTCTAATAATAGCAGCTTCGGGCGACTCATCAGAGCGCGGGCGATCGCCAACATTTGCTGTTCCCCGCCGCTGAGGGTTCCTGCTAGCTGGCGGCGCCTTTCTGCTAGGCGCGGAAATATCTCAAATTGGCGCTCTAAATCGGCTTTTACTGCCGCCGAGTCCGATCGAATATAGGCCCCCAATTCCAAGTTAGTCAACACCGTTTGCTGCGCCAAAACCCGCCGCCCTTCTGGACTGTGGGCGATTCCCAATTTCACAACTTCGTGAGCTTGGCGGCGGCTAATATCGCGCCCGCTATAAATAATTTGTCCTTGCCGCAAATTAACTATTTTAGAAATCGCTCTCAGGGTGGTACTTTTGCCCGCACCGTTGGCACCGATGAGACTGACAACCTCGCCTGCATTAATCGTGAGATTAATATTTTGTATGGCTTGAATTCCCCCATAACTTACAGAAACATTTTTGAGTTCTAAGAGGATGTTTTGGGTTGTTTTGGGTGGGCTATGTTGCATTTTTTGTGACTTGATTTTTGATGACCAAACTGTCTCTTTTTCAGCATTCCTCCAGGGGTTGAAACCTGGCTCCTAGCTTAATTCCTCTTAAGAGGGCTGAAAGATTCATTTAAGGCTAACTATTAATTTTACTCGTTCCCCGCCTGAGCCGGGAAACATTTACAATTTCTACGTTTCATCTCCCAAATAAGCCTCAATTACCGCTGGGTCATTCCTCACAACAGCAGGTTCTCCCAAAGCAATAAGCTGACCGAAATGCAAGACGGCAATTCGATCGCACAACCCCATAACTAGCGGTACATGATGCTCGATCAATATTACAGTTAAATTGAATTGTTGGCGCACTTCTCGGATAAATTCGCTTAATTTGTGCTTTTCACTGGGATTCATCCCTGCTGCCGGTTCATCTAACAAGAGTATTTGCGGTTCTAAGGCTAAAGCGCGGGCAATTTCTAAGCGCCTCTGGTCGCCGTAGGCCAAGTTTTTGGCTTGTTCGCCCGCGCGATCGCCCAATCCGACTAAATCCAACAATTCTAAGGCTTTTCGCTGGGTTTTGCGTTCCATTGCGTTAGATGCTGGCAAGCCGAAAATCCCCGCCAGCACCGATAAAACAGGATTGCCCGATCGACTGTGGATGTGTCGGGCGATCGCGACATTTTCTAGGGCAGAAAGTTCCCCAAACAACCGGATATTTTGAAAAGTTCTGGCAATACCTTTATTAGCAATTTGATAAGGCTTCAATTGGGAAATATTTTCCTTTTGATAAATCAGGTTGCCGCTAGAAGCAGGTATCAGTCCAGTCATTAGATTAAATAGAGTGGTTTTGCCCGCGCCGTTAGGGCCGATTAATCCAAAAATTTCGTGTTTTTCAACTGTAAAAGATACGTTATTTACAGCAATTAAACCACCAAAACGACGAGTTAATCCTTTGGCTGCTAAAACCGGATTGCTTGTTGAGAGGGTAAGGGGTGCGGAAATCATCAAATATGATAAAATAGTGATTATCTAATTATGCCTCAAATTATGGATGCTCAAAAACTCTTAGAACGAATCACAGTAAATCCCAAGATATTTAACGGAAAACCCATTATTCGGGGTCGCCGTCTTGCAGTTGAGCATATTCTAGGAATGTTAGCTGCAGGCGACACTCCTGAAACGATTCTAGAAGGCTATCCCTGGCTAGAAAGAGAAGATATTCAGGCTTGTCTAGTTTATGCTCACCGACTGGTTAGTCACGAGCGTATCGAACCTCTCTTGGCAGAAGCTGGCAAATGAAAATTCTTTTGGATACTTGTGTTTGGGGCGGCTCCCGCCAACAACTGGAAATCGCGGGACATGATGCAATATGGACGGGAGATTTGCCAGAAGATCCGGGCGACGAAGAGCTTCTTTCTCGTGCATATAATGAGGGTCGTATTCTAGTAACCTTAGACAAAGATTTTGGCGAACTTGCAATAGTCCGGGGCGTAGCTCACTGCGGGATTATCCGTTTAGTTAATCTAGCGGCGAGACAGCAAGCAGAAGTTTGCTTGCAGGCGATCGCACTTCACGGACAAGAACTCCAGTCAGGTGCTATTATCACTGCGGAATTAGGTCGATTGAGAATCCGAAATCCGGGATAATGAGGATAAACCCATGCGAGAAATCCGATGCAATACCGGAGGCAGCAACCGCTATGAGGAACGTAGAATCAATTACCTTTACAGCCATCAAGGTAAATACTTGCTAGTTCCTAACACGCCAGTAGAGATTTGTGTTGATTGTGCCATGATTTATTATGATGCAGCAGTTCTCAAAGAAATTGAGCGCCGTTTCTTTGCGATTCACCAGCAGAATGAAATGCCGGATTCGTATATTCAAATTCCCAGCAAGAGTTACACCTAAAGAAGGGTTTTTCCAGGAAAGAACCAGAATCTTCTTAAAGTGGCGCTTTTTAAGCAGTATTTAGGGCGATCGATTTCACCACAGACAAGCACAAATTTAGATCGCCCGGAGTCCTGAAACATTTTGATGAGAATGTATACACAATTATTCAAATGGCTGAGACGGCTCATCAAATACAAGGATTCTGGCCCATGACGAAGCACTACCGACAAAGATTAGTTGCCGTAATTGCCCTCTCGTTTCTATCTTTCACCTCCCCTTTGCTGTTGACTCGCAATGCTGCGGCTGGAATTGGGGACGAACCCACAGCTAATCCCAAACAGATTGCCTCCCTCACCGAGAAGTTAAAGAGTAACGATGAAACCGCACTTGATCCAGCTATTAAGCTGTTACGAAAAATAGGTGAACCAGCCATCCCTGATTGGATGGAAGCTTTGCAGGATAAGAATTTGTCAGTCCCCCAGAGTGCTGCTGAGGTTCTAAGACAAATTGCTCTTCCTGCTATTCCTGCCTTTGTCAAAATCTTGAAAGACTCAGATGTGTCGGTTGGTGCAGAAGCTAAAACTGCACTGCCGCAGCTAATTCTCTTGCTGAAAGACTCCGATGCAACTGTGCGTAGCCGTGCTGACTATGCTTTGGGAAGGATGGGTGCAGAAGCTAAAACTGCTGTGCCACACCTAATTCTGTTGCTGAAAGACTCCGATGCAACTGTGCGTAGCCGTGCAGCCAATGCTTTGGGAAGGATGGGTGCAGAAGCTAAAATTGCTGTGCCGCAGCTAATTCTGTTGCTGAAAGACTCCGATGCAAAGGTGCGTAGCCGTGCAGACTATGCTTTGGGAAGGATGGGTGCAGAAGCTAAAACTGCTGTGCCACAGCTAATTTCCCTGCTTCAAGACTCAGATGCAACTGTGCGTAGTAGTGCAGCCAATGCTTTGGGAAGTTTCGGTCCAGAAGCTAAAACTGCACTGCCGCAGCTAATTGTCTTGCTGAAAGACTCAGATGCAACTGTGCGTAGTAGTACAGCCTCTGCTTTGAATAAAATCCGTGCAAAAGCTTAAACTGCACTGCCGCAGCTAATTGTCTTGCTGAAAGACTCCAATTCAAAGGTGCGTAGTAGTGCAGCCTCTGCTTTGAATAAAATTTGTGCAGAAGCTAAAACTGTACTGCCGCAGCTAATTGTCTTGCTGAAAGACTCCAATTCAAATGTGCGTAGTAGTGCAGCCTCTGCTTTGAATAAAATTTGTGCAGAAGCTAAAACTGTTGTGCCGCAGCTAGTGGCTGTTGACAAAGTGGAATTTTGAGTTAAATACTGACAGAATCGGCGCTGATTATAGCAATATGTACATTAGCCAACCCGACCCGGATCTTTGCAAACAAATCGGTGCGTTTGATGAACAATGTCAGGCTTTTACTTTGGTGAGGCCGGGAGTGGAGGGCGATCGAGCTTGGTGTTATTTCAAGAATGGTGTGCCGTCGTCAAGTCTGAGAGAAGGCAGGATTTCTAGTGTAAAACTAAGGCGTTAAAGAAAAACGAAAGCGGAATGTTATTAAAGTTTCCCTGTTTAAGCTCAACTTCCCCCCACGGGGAAGTTTAACTCAACTTCCGAAGCGATTACAGAATTTCATCGACTAGAACACCACGGATGTAACCGTTCAAGGGGTTTAAACTAAGACTTGAGAAAATAGCAGAGTCCGATTAAGGTAAGCGAGTTAGGTAATTCCTAAGCAAATCAGGTTAGAGGTTACTTCTGTGGACTTGGAATCTTGCTCAGAAATAATTCCTTAGTCCGAGAATCGCGATCGTACATATGTATAACAGGAACAAGTCGATTATCAACCATCACTTTGCCATCTTCAATCTCCCAACATCTCTCATGATCTCCACACAGTGTGAGGACGGCACCACTCTTCAAATTATGTCTCACTGTTTGGTTACTGGGAAATTCATAGTTAATCACCTTATTGAACATTGCTTGATCTAGAGGCTTACGACGATGGCGTTGAGCCTCCACCACCATTAATTCAATTAATTGCATCATGAGATGGTTTCCTCCTAATACTGTGCCTGCACAGAGTATAGGTTTTCCCAACAGTTTTTCAAGAGTTTTTTTTCCATAAACACCACTCACCCATTCACTATCTACATTTTCTGGAGTGGGCGCTCCAAAATAAATACCTGCTTCTTCAAAAACGTGAAGCTTACTAGAGTCTAAGTCATCGAAGGGAGAAGCTTGGAAAACAACATCACGCACATCTGAAGTCATAACCATTCGATAACTGGAGTTAACCTTAAGGAATGTATGGTAAGTAATCCACCGACCTGCTAGTGGATGAATCCAATTGGCAACCGTACTCCTATAATCCTCCTCTAAGTAGGTACGGTTAGACCCTGAACTTAGTCGAATTAAAGCTTGCAGTCCCACCATCTTTGCGTGATAGATGAGATTTAGGATCTTTGAGCTAGTAACCCACTTCCACACATTTTCAATTGGTATAAGGGTGATATTTTTTTCTAGAGCTACCTTTGCAAACTCATCTCCTAAAGCATTAATAAACACAACAATATCAACTTTATCTGGATCACAATGCTGACGAGTGGATACAACGAATCTGTAGAAATCATCGAATTTGCAGTTGGTTGCATAACCCATTATTAAGTCTTTCATTGTTTGTTACCTCAAAATCAGTAGATGTAAACAGTAAAGATACTAACAGAGTCTTAATTGAGTTTTGGTGTAGCCGTCTAAGCGTTGACCGAAAACGGCTTCTGTACTCATAAAAAAGTCCGCAGAGCCACAACTAATTGTGTCGCAGATATTGGGTGGCAGATGTGCAATAAATGATCCCACCTACCATACTACAAATACCTCATCTATGTCAACCTGTTGTTATTGCCAGTCGTCATCTTTTTTGGTCGCTCGAATTCGGCGCAGCATCAAACTCAAAAAATTGAGCGATTGCACTTAAAAATGTTACCTGCATTACATACTAAAATACGTTATAGCTCTCCAAAAAAATCTCAAACCGACCGTCATAGCAAAATGAGAATATTTATTAAGAAAAGGTGTGGGCGATCATCGTTATTTAGCAAAAACTTCCGGTGCAAAGGATAGCGACGTTCTGCCACGACAAATCACATCGCGTTATAATGGTAAGAATTACCATACCGCCTGAATCTCCTTAACATCTCGCAGGGATAATTGTATAACAATGTACATAACAGATTCGCCCAACGCAAACAAAAGTGCTGCTGACGATTTACGCTCTACCAAGTGAAGGCTCGAATCTCCCAGGCTTGCCTGACGAATATCACCTTGGCAATCACAAAATTTTTGAGATAGTTGATTTCTCCCTAATTATCCAGCCGATCGCGTATTCTCTGTCAGCGATATAAATCTCTACTACGACTCCAATCCTCCCAATTGGTACAAAAGACCCGATTGGTATTTAGTTGTCCATGTTTTGAGAGTTTGCCGAGACAGAGACTTGGGCGAAAATTACGTCATTTGTTACAAAGCAGTAAGTCGTTTAATCGCCATTTAAGTTCTGTTACTAGGTAGGGAAGATGAAGATTTGAGCCTGACAGAATCGGAACCAAATCAACCGCCGACCAAGTTGCCTATTTACGAGAGAATTTTGAAAATTCGTTATTAATTTAGTTTTAGCGAATACAACAACCAATTGAAAGTAGTTCGCTTAGTGGGCAACCTTTACCGCGAACAAGTGTTAACACGTTCTCGATTATGGATACTGGAAATAAAGTTGAGTTTGGGTTTGTGGTAAGGTTCTTTCTTGCAACATCAGAGGTTGTAACTGGTATGATGTTAATGGGAATTGAGTTCTGACTCCAGAAGAATTTGCAAGACAGCGATCTCAATTGGAAAGGCAGTGAGCCGAATCTGAAAGTCAGCGGGCAAATCCATTAGCCGATCGACTCCGAGCAATGGGCATTAATCCAGATGAGCTGTAAAATTAAGTAGCAGCATGAAATGGTGCAAGCTGCAAGCGCTGTCCATAAAAATTTATTAACTAAAAATAACTTATGCCTGAATCTACCTCATTGCGCGATCGCTACCTAGCCCTAATCGACAAAATTGTCGAAATCACCCTCAAAGGTCAAATTCGCTCCAAAGAACAAGTTTATCAAATGCTGGTGCAAGACATTAGTACGGGTACTGGCGAAATCTTTGAACGCTGTTTCGGCGAACGCCTTGATGCCGCCGAAAATCAAGTCAGAAATGAAAAAGACGAAATCAAACAAGCAAAGGCAAATCGCACCCTCCGAGCTCTCAAAACCATCCAAGGAGAATGGGAACGCTGGCAGAAAGATAACCGCGTCGATCGCGCAATTGCATCCTCAATCCAACAAATCGTTACGGCAGAATCTAACGCCCGTCTCCTGGCATTATTGCAAGTAATCGATCCGAATAAAGAACATCCGCTGACTCTGGCTCAATTGCAGCAATTGGCAAAATCCCTGCACCAACAAATGCTGCAAACTGCCAATCCTGAAACCGAACAAGATTTGCAGCAAATCACTGCCGGCATCGCTAAAGGTTTAGAATCTTGGCAGCGGTTGGAACCGGAACTCGTGGGCTGGATTTATCAGCCGCAGCAGCTAGGATTTGCCGGTAGTCCCGAACAAAATGGACCTTGGGCTTTTTGGGCAAAAAAAGTTAACAGTCCCTTTCCCCAGGCTCTTTTGAATACTATTGCGCTCGGTGAATCTGTAGTTCAATTCGCAGCCCAGCAATCGAGTTTAGATTTAGGCATATTGGTGGAAGCGGCGATTATTTTGCAGTGCTTGCAGCGGGCGTTGGCGACATGGTTTGACAAGCAAGTTTATGATTCCAAAGTGTCAACAAAAGCTTCAATTTCTACTTACATTACTTTTGCGGTAATTTGGAGTCAGCTAGCTAGTGGGTTTAATAATTCTACCAAGAGTGGCGAGCAGTTGGCAAATGCTTGTTTTCAAGTAACTTTGCAAATTTTGCGTGCTTTTTCTCAGCGTGAATATTTTCCGCTTTACGGGGGAATTTTTGCTTCGTTTGATGGTAAAGCCCTGCGGCATACTTTGGATTATTTAGACGAACCGCTGCGGCGAGTTGAAGGCACTCAAGCCAAAGCTCGGATTCTAACGCTTTTGGGTTATTCGATGCAGGCGGCTGGGGCCTACGAGCGATCGCTCTTGCTGCACAAGCAAGCGCTGGAAATTGCCCGTACCGAAGGAGACAAAGCTTGCGAAGTTGCCAATCTCAATCACATCAGCCGCAACTATGTTGCTCAAAAAAATTATCAGGAAGCAATTAATTACAGCCAGCGGGCTTTAATTATGGCACGACAAGCGGGAGAGCGACAAGGCGAGGCAAATGCTCTGGCTAATTTGGGTTACAGTGAAGTGTTTCAAGCGCGGCAGTTGGAGGAGGTGGAACTGGAGGTTTACGAGAGTGCGATCGGTTATTTGGAACAAGGTTTGTTGCTATCGGAGAAATTGGGCGATCGCCAAAGTCAAGCTTTTTGTTCCAGCAGTCTCGGTATCGCTAAAATCGCCCTAGAAAATGCTGAAGCTGCGATCGAATATTTGCTCAAAGGTTGGCAAGCGGCTCAATTCTCAGGGGATTTATATTTGCAAGGTCTGAATTTGGCTTACTTGGCTCAAGCTTATTACAGAATCAACTCACTAGAAAAAGCGATATTTGCAGGCAGTTTGGGGATGTATACTTTGGAGCAAATTGGCGCGATGGAGTGGCGTCAATCGGCTGGTTTGTTGACAATTTTGCGGGGTCAAATGGGGGCGGAATCTTTTAAACAATCTTTGGCTAAAAGTCGAGCGAATATCATTCCGGCGATCGGTGTTGACGGCTACGATTACATCCCGGAGTTGCTGGAAAAATATCAGCAATCTATTTAACTCTTTGTGGAACAGGCCGGAAAGCCTGTTGCTGAGAGGGGTGCCAAATGTAAGTTTTAACTCAGCCAATAGCTGCATTATCAATAAGTCTTTCATGGGCGGGCTCTCCTGCCCACCCCCCAACCAAATTTAAGGTCTTTGTGGAACAGGCATCTTGCCTGTTCATGTGTTTTTATGCACCCCAACCTCGAAATAATTAATGCTCAACTATCACCGGTGTGCCAACTGCGACTTTCTCAAATAAAGCCTGTGCGTCTTTATCAAACATTCTGACGCAGCCGTGAGAAGCCGCCCCCCCGATCGACTCTGGATTCGGAGTACCGTGAAAACCAATCACATTCTTGCCATCCGTCCAAAACCCCATCCACCTACTCCCTAATGGATTGTCTGGCCCAGCAGGAATAAGTTCTCCTGTCCAAGGATTTTGCCAAACAGGATCTTTGATCATTTGCATAACTTTAAAATTGCCTGTAGGAGTTTCCCACCCGCCTTTTCCTACAGCAACCGGGAAACTGGTTTGCACCTTATTTTGTCGGTAAACATAGACGCGGCGTTCTCGCAATTTCAGCACTAAACGCACTTCCTCAATAGGATTTACCGCAGGCTTTGGTTCCTGGGGAATATAACGAAATGGTTCTCCCAGGGGCGGCAGTTCTGGGGTTCCGAGATTCGGCAATTTTGTCTCGGGTGTGGGCCGCTGCGCCGCGATCGCACTATTACTTGAATTAGCCACCAGTTCGGCAGTCGCCTGCTGCTGTAGGCCCACCGACAGCGCCGCTGCACTCAAACTCAGTACAATTAACTTGTCAAACAAAAATTTGCTCTTCACCATTGTTTTGTTCGCTAAACTCCTCACCAGCAGTTCCTACAAAGTTCCTATCTAATTATCCGCCAACCGCACCCGATCAGAAAAATTTTGAGATGGCTTTTTGACTGCCACTGCGCTGCACAGTTTTTAGTTGAAATTCCACCACTGATAACTTGTAACTCAACACAAAGCTTAGGCAATAATAGTACGAAAAAAACAAGGTTTTTATAACCGGCTCCGTGGACTTACGCAAGAGAATGTCGTGATAAAACCCGGTTTATGCGTAAATATTGCCAGAAAATGATTAAATTATACCTCCGACTAATTTGATTTTTTAGCCATGACCGACTGGGGATCGAGTATTCAAACTAGGGCGCTGCTGTATCCGGCAAGCACAATCTGTCTTTGGGTAGAGTTGGCCCCAGCAACAGTTAGGTTGGCGGAAAAAAACTGCTACGGTCGATCGAATAAACTCAATATATCACGGCAACACTCTAGAGATGCGAACCGCTGAACTTGTTGTAAATCGGGAACTTATGATGTAAAATTTAGTCTTTCAATACTTGTTCGATAATCTTTTTTTGAGATTGTCATAAATTTCCTACTCTGGGGATTAAACTGGATTAGGTATAGAGGTTGGGACTTTCGTGCAGCGGAAGCAAACCCGACCCTGAATAGCAGTTAATGTGAGGTTTCAATGCGTCTTCAGAACATCAAATTATTGACAGGTGCAACACTGTCGGTGGTAATTTCGGCGGTCTCAGTACATCCTGCGATGGCTAACCCTGCAACTCAAATAGCCCAAACGCAAACCACCACAACAGCAAACGCTAGAACCATTGTCGGTTTTGTCAAAAGTATTGTCGGCGATGTAGTAACTATTCGCGAAGAAAGCGCGCCGTACAGGACTCTCAGGGTTCAAAGATGCGTCCTGAGAATTATTGGCCTCGTACCGGGAATGAAAGTCAGAGCCACAGTCGCTGGATCTCAGATACAAAATATCGCGGTGATCCCCGATTATAAAGTGGTAGCCACAACAGTTGCTCGTCCCGCAACCCCAGCACCGGCACCGCGTCCGGCTCCAGAACCGCCACCGCGTCCGGCTCCTCGTCCGGCTCCGGCTCCGGCTCCGGTTCCGGCTCCCCGTCCGATTCCAGCTCCGGCTCCCCGTCCGGCTCCTGTGAGAGGACTTTGGTAGAGCTAGGTTATACCTTTTTAGATTTTCGATTTTCGATTAGAGAATTGCGAATGACCAAAAGCAATGTGGTCACAAGCCCCGTGATTCATTTGCGGAGCGAGAAAAAAGCTCGACTCCGGATCGCAAGCCCTCGGAGTTATCAGTGGGGTCGCTTTCTTCAATCTAAAATCTAAAATCTAAAACCTAAAATCGATTGACTGATCGAGCTCAAACTTTGGAGCACTGGCCTACACTTGCATTATTTTTTGCAACTGGTATCAGTAAATGGAATTAAGCCACCGCGCCGCCGGTGGCTTAGCTATTTAATAGCAGCTAGAATAATAGAATTGTCCAGCAATTGTGGAGAAATCGCTGCTATGTATTACCTGCGTTTCTTGCTGCTAATTCTGCTGTTGCCGATGATTGCGTGCGATCGAGCTACAGATGCGATCGCCCCTGCTGTGGGCGACAACGGCCCCGTGTCCCAAATTCCCTCTCGTGCACCGCTGACAAATGTTGGGACAAATCAAATTGTACCGACCAAACCGCTTTCGCCGCAGCCAATCCGTATTGTTGCAACTACTTTGCCGCAGCCAGGAGCCAGCGATAGCGCCTCAAAACCTCCTCAAGTAGTACCGATTCCCGCATCGCCAGTGCTGCAAGTCCCTCGTGGCTTTGTAGTTAACGTTTTTGCTGACAATTTAGACGCTCCGCGATGGCTGGCTTTGACGCCGACAGGCGATGTTTTGGTAACAGAAACCCGGCAGAATCGGATTACGCTGTTGCGGGATGCCAACGGCGACGGGGTTGCTGAGGTTCGCAAAACTTTTGCAAGTGCCCAAAACGGGTTAAATATTCCCTTTGGTATGGCTTTTGCCGATCGCTATTTTTTCCTCGGAAATACCGCTGAAGTCCGCCGATTTCCCTACACAAAAGGGCAGGAACAATTGAGCGGTACTGGTCAAAAAATTGCCGATTTACCGGGCGGTGGCTACAACCAACACTGGACGCGAAATGTTGTCGTTTCCCCCGACAAGAGCAAGCTTTTCGTATCAGTTGGATCGCAGTCTAATGCCGATGTCGAACCGCTGCCGAGGGCATCTGTTCAAGTGATGAATTTGGACGGTCAGAACAAGCAAATTTTCGCTTCCGGTTTGCGAAATCCGGTGGGATTGGATTTTCACCCAAAAACCAATCAACTCTACACAACAGTCAACGAACGCGATGGTTTGGGAGATGATTTGGTGCCGGATTACTTGACAAGGATTCGTCAAGGCGAGTTTTATGGCTGGCCTTACACTTATTTTAAGCCGAATTTGCTCGACCCGCGCCACGCCAGAAATGGCAATAGCGATCGACCTGATTTAGCGGCTAAAACATTAATGCCGGACGTGCTGTTTCAGGCGCACTCTGCCGCTTTGGGGCTTCAGTTTTACGACGGCAAAACGTTTCCCAAAAGATTTCTCAACGGGGCATTTGTGGCGTTTCGCGGCAGTTGGAATCGGAACGCTGGAACTGGTTATAAAATCGTGTTTGTACCTTTTAATGCCGCGAACGGACGCCCTCAAGGTTATTATGAGGATTTTCTGACGGGTTTTCTGACAGATCCGTCGGGCCCGAAAACTTGGGGAAGGCCGGTTGGTTTGCTGGTTTTACCTGACGGGAGTTTGCTATTTACCGAGGAAGCGAATAACCGGATTTATCGAGTGCAGTATCGCGGCTGAGGATTGGGCGATAGATAAATTCTTAACCCCCGTATACTTTTTGTTGAATCAAGAATTTATCTTCTTTTCTAATTTCACTATTCAATTTGAGATACGCTGGGTTGGGGCGGGTTTTGTACAGAGATTGTCTGCTGTTGATTCTGATTGCGCCCTCAAACCGCCTCTACAACCTCGAATATATCAGAACGATCGAGATTTTGCGATCGCGCTTTAAAATCCAGAACCGGGTTGTCTCAGAAACTCGGCTTCTTCGGGGGTTGTTTCGCGTCCGAGAATTTCATTGCGGTGGGGAAATCTCCCAAAACGCTCGATTATTTCCAAATGCTGCATCGCGTATTCAATGAATGAATCGCTGTCAGGTTCGCCGCTGAGTTGGCTAAATAGTTCGACAGATTTTTGCTGGTTTTCTAAGTTTTCGCTGTGTTGAAAAGGCAGATAAACAAATAATTTTTGTACAGTCAGCAATTCGCGATCGAAGTTATGATTAACAGCGTATTCGGCGGTGGCTAAAGCTTGGCTGTCTGTGGCGAATGCTTGGGGCGTTCCCCGAAACATATTACGCGGAAATTGATCGAGCAGTAGAATTAATGCTAGGCAGTTGTCGGGGCAATCTTGCCATGAGTCGAGTTGACCGGAGGCGGCGAGTTCGTATTGCGGGAGAAATCGAGATCGCACTTCTGCATCAAAATCCGCATTTTTTTCAAACCATTTCTTTTGGACTTTGCTAAACTCTGGATAGTGCGATCGACCAAACCAAAAATCTAAAACTTCATTCATTAGCAATCTAGTATGCGATTGATTGTTGATTAAAGCTTCTGTGTCTGTAGTTGCACAAAACGTGCTATCTGTGCAACTACCAACCACAGCGATTAATGATTAGCAATAATGACTTAGGAACCTTTGTTGTGCAGTGCTTAAAGTTAGGAACTAGCAAACAGTCTGTCCCAAGTTTTGCCTCCCACCACTCCGTCTACAGGAATATCCGCTTGTCGCTGAAATCTTTTCACTGCATTTTCGGTTGTCGGACCGAAAACGCCATCAATTACGATCGGGTGTGGGGACAAGCCCCGCGCGTTCAACAACTTTTGCAGTTTCTTCACATCGTGCCCTTTCGAGCCGCATTTTAAAATCCTTTTATGGTGTCTTACTGCTGGTCGATGGCAATCATCAGTGTAGCAAACTGCGGAGCTCGCTGCATAGTTTGCTCTACTTGTTCCCGTCAAAACTAATAGGGCGAGAACTGCTAGTAAATAATAAAAAGTCTGCGATCCGGCCATACTTTCCCTGTTAATTTTTCAAGCGTTTTTTGTAATTTGGACGATTGTTTGAGGGTGAGAAACCGGGTTTATAGGATGGGGGCATCCAATCTTGATTGACCGGGTTTCTGGCAACAGTCAACCGACATTCTACAATATAAGTGGCTTTACTGCAAAATCTCCGATCGTGCAAGTTAAATTTTGTTGCTCTTTGGTAGCAGCAAAGGTAACAATAACTTCGCAGGCAACAGCAACTGTCAGGATTACCAAGTTTCGCGCCAGCGGGTAATCGCAAACGTCATCATTCGCCGCTGAAGGAACCCGATAGTGTTGGTTCCAAATTATTTCAGAGTAATCGGCAGCTAATCCGACGTGCACGCATGGAAGGGAGGCACTCGCACAGTAATCCTTGACTGCTTGCCGCCCGACACTGTTATCAAAAGTATCGATGACAGCGGCGCTGTTGGCAAGCAGCCGATCGGCATTTGCGGGCGTCAATTCTTTTGAGTGCGCGTCAATGCTGACTCCCAAAGCGCGGTAGAGGTTGTTGGCGAGAATTTTTGCTTTGAATGCGCCGATGTCCGATCGATAATAGGGTTGAGTGGAAAGGTTGCGTTCCTCAATGCGATCGTGATCGATGACTTTTAACTGACAAAAGCCCGATCGCGCCAGACTTTCTGTAATATTCGCACCCAAAGCGCCCGCGCCACACACCGTTACCGGGAAATTTTTGATCAGCGACATCACTGCCGGACTTCTGTAAAGTTGTTCGTGAAAAAATATACTCATGGTAATCAAGAATTAGCGATTTTCGACGACTCCAACCAATGAATGCAAGTCGAAGTCTTTGTCCAATCCGCTGAGACAAATCCCCGCACTCATAACTGTCAAGTCATTTTTGGCGATCGCAGAAGTGTGGTGTTCTCCCGTTCCGCTAGTCCATTCAACCAGCCAATAATTGTCGCGATCGAAAAAATCTCGCAATTCACCGCCACCCATTTTCAACGCCCCCTGCAAGCGCTTTTCTGCCCGCACTTTCGGATCGAAACCTTTAATATTTCGGGACACCAACTCATAAACTGTTCGCATTTCCGGTGTCATCCCTTTAAAGCGAACTTCTTGAGGCAAAATCAACTTTTTCAAAGCTGCTTTCAATTCCTCAGACGGCTGCGGATCGGCGCGTCTGTCAATCTCTTCAAACCACAAACAATGACCATCCCAGCGCGCAACAATCGGCTCAAACTGCGAACCTTCAGTTACTAAATGCACGGGTACGGGTTTAGCAACACCCGTGCGCTGTTTAGCATCAGATTCGTTAACAGGATAAGCCAGCCAAGTTTGCCCTTGCAGCACGCAAGCCAACTGCAAGCGAACGGGTACGAGCAGTTGCAAATACTCGGCTACTTGCGGCAAACTAGGTTCCTCAATCACCGCAGCAATTTTCTCATTGACTGGCCCAAAAATAGCCCATCCTTCAAAGTTGCGTGGCTGCGGTTGAAAAGTATAAATCATTGAGCTAACTCTTATCCGCACGCTTCCCCCGCGCACGCAGGGCGCAAGAAATTGGGTATCAAGTAGGTGCGCTTCTTGGGCAGCGAGTTGGCTGAGGATTTTGCGGATATCTGCCACTGAATTTACCTCCGTCATCTTAGTTTTTGTTACCGAAGACACTTTTTGTTTAAGAGAATATAAAGATTTCTCAACACTATTGACAGGAATTAATATCCTAATCTAATATTGAGCGAACCTCGCAAGTTAACCTTGTAGATATCTTAAGTAAATATGCTGCAAAAGCTTTTTTCTAAGTGGGTTGTAGTCACAGCTTTGACACTTCCTCTTTTTGGCTCAGTCCAGGTAGCTAAAGCTCAGGACAGCTATGGAGCTACTGCTTATTCTCCGACTTCTGACGCCACTGGTATTAGTTGGGATCATGCTACAGAGAAAGAAGCACTAAACGCAGCAGTAGCGGTGTGCAATGAACAAAGCGGAGGTGCGAACGACTGCGAACCCCTGACATCTAATAGTAATAATTGTGGAGCGATCGCAGTAGGCAAAGGAGGAGCAGGTGCGGGCTGGGGCGACGATCAAGCCGCAGCAGAAGCTCAAGCTCTCGCCGGTTGCAGCGAACTAGAGGGCGGCAGTTGTAAAGTGCAGCTTTCAGCTTGCAACAACTAATTAAACGGATAAAAATCGGTGGAACAGGTGTATATGTTTGCTGCTAAAACAGCTTAAAAAATAGTAAATGTATGGTGTGCAATGCACACCATACCAAATACAACTCAGCTAAAATTAGGGTACGCAATGCACACCCTACGCAGTTAATCTCCTACTTCGGAAGTAACTGCATCGGGTGGCAGCAAACTTTCTAATCTATCTTTAGACCAATATTCAGTAGGGTAAGCGAGTGCAATAATATCAGAGAGTCGAATCAGCCACGTAACTTGTCCGTAAGCATCAATATGTTCCGCCTGTTCGTTAGGGGGAACTATCACCAAAAGTTCCACAAACTCCCCGAACAAATTAATCGGGATGCCGCCGAAACTGCTATTATTAGTTTTAATCCAAACTTTGCTGCCTCGATCGAGAGCTTCTTGGAGTCGCTGGCAGAGCAAACTGGATTTTTTGACCTGGGATTTTTTGGCTTTCGACTTTTTTCCCATAGTTTTAAGAAGTTAAAGTAGTTGTATTGTGGATTGCACAGCGGGTTGCACAGTTCGTTGAACAGTGGGTTGAGATCTAGTGCGCTCGCCGTTTGGTATTGAAACGGACTGAAGCAAAAAGGGCGATCGCCCCGTCGCTACCCCATCACTCTAGTCTATAAGAAAGCGCTGTACTGCGATCGTAATAACAATTTAATCGCAAAATGGGGAAATGACACCAGCTCAAAAAAAATACCACTGTCGCCAAACTCCAAACCCTGGTTGGCATCAGTGATTCCCAATCTAAAATCTAAAATCTAAAATGGTATTACCTGCCGTATCATGTTACACAATCAGTCAACGAGATCCGTGTTTCTACTGTGCCCAAATGCAGTATAATTGGCTGAATATTCCCAAATCGTTTAAGTAAAACAATGGACTGGCGAAAGCTCATTCATCCCAACCCGAAAGCTTCAACAAGTCAACCAGCAGCGCCAGAAACTCGATTGTCTGTAGAATTTTTGCTAGGGCTCTTTGCTGCGGGATGGACTCAACAGCAGGTGTTAGAAAAATATCCCGCACTGACTTCGGAAAAGTTACGCGCTGCTTTGGCTGGTGCGGATTCCCAGTTAGTGTCATCCATCGCTAATCCAGAATTACAAGAAATTATCGCTCAAACTAGAGAATAATTTAAAATAGGGAAAACGCTTTCGGTTGAAGATGAAAAAAATCGAAATTTTAACAGTCTCACAGCCTTCAGGAATTCCCCATACCTTTTGCAAGTGAGCAATAAACCCCTACCCCACCCTCACCAATATCAATAGACCAGCACGCGGTAGTAAGTTTAACAATGCCCTGTACGTTTGTAACAATGCAAGGCTTGATTTGTGATACGGGGTTTGAACCCGCTTGGTTATGGCCCCTCATCCGTACCATCCAACTTAACCCTGTTGGGGGTTGTGCTCGCTTCTATTGCATTGGCTACCAACTTGCTCAATCTATAAGTTCAGTATTCCAGTTTGCTTGCTGTATTTTAGTATCTAACTCCCGATACTGCCTAGACATTCGATCGATTTGCGTTTGCAGTTCACCAACGTCGATCGTACTGAAAAATTTGACTTCAGATCGAGTATAGCGGTCTTGCCTCAAAGCGCTTGCGTCAACTAAAGAATTGTAAATGCCGCGCTTAAGCGCGAGAGCATCTCTCTGGGCTAAAGCATCCGATAAAGTTACTCCATCTTCCAGAGTTGTCAGCGAATTAGTCTTGTTAATTTTCTTAATTAAGTCTTCCAGTTCTTGCATCCCTGCATCTAATTCCCTAATCAGTGCTTGGGGATTTTCGGGAGGTTCTTCTCCTTCCTGTACTTTAGCACTTCTTGTCAATCGGGCTCGCAGTTGTTCCATTCTTTTTTGACAGTCAGCTCTTAAAATTAAAGCTTCAGCTAGTTTCATAGTGTGTTGTCCTTCAGCTCCGTGCCAATTTTAGCTATATAATAAGTAAGGTGCGGAGTACGCACCCTACAATTTACTTATCATCCCTCACAGGCAGCGACGTATCCAGAATTTCCATCAATAATTCCAGCCGCGAAGGACGGCTCAACATCGGCACTAAATTCGGTAAGGAGTAATAATCACCCGCAAACGTAAAGGTTTCCACCGATACTTGTTTGTCCTTCAATTGCTTCTGGACATATTCGCACCAAGCGCCAACTCGCACAATCACAACATCAGGAATTACCCCCAAACTGCGGCAGTAATTCTGATAAGCATCTGCAAAATAAGGTGCAGCGTTTTCGCCTTCATCTGTTACGATAATGAATTGTTCGACAACCTGCTTTTTAATTCGCATTGCTTCCACCGCGCAACCGCAACTTGTGCCGCCGCCAGCGCGAAGGTGCTTGAAAGCACCTTCCCAGTCTGTCAATTCGCTGCCGTTTGCTTGCACTGGATACGGTATCGTGTCAAAGGCATAAACGAACAGTGCAGCCTCGGAAATGCCCGAAATCAAAGCAGCGAGACGCTTCCCGACTTCGATCGCACTTTCCATCGAACCAGACTTGTCAATCAACAAACCGGTTGCTTTCGCAATCTTGCCGCGCTTCTTCACCTGTTCGTTTGTCACCGCTTCCAGCTTCGCCGCCGTTGCTGCGTCGAAGTTCGCGCCCGCGCCCGCAACACTCGCTTTGTAAGCAGAAACCCGATCGCACTTTGCCGCTTCATCCAGCTTCGAGTCAATCAACTGCTTGACTTCCGCGTGATCCATCGCCCCGCGCGACTGAATCGATTTCAAATTGTTGATGACTTCCTGCGGCGACATCGAGTTAATCAGCGCGGCCAAAACCGTTGGCGTTAGCTGCTTGATCGCACCAACTGCGATCGTATACGGAATCTTGTACTCAACAATCAAATTCGCCTGTTCCCCAGGTGTCGTCGCCTTGGCCAACTGCTTCAAAACGAATGCCAGAGAGTCTTCTGGGGGATTGTCTTTGAAGAGAATAGCATTAGCGCGATCGCTCGGCTTGACGTGCAGCGTTGCGTACAAATGCTTCATCGCCTTGCGGTTGCGGAGGGCGGCGCGATCGAAAAACTGCGGATTCTTTTCCCGCGACTTCAGATAGCGAGTGACAGCAGTGCGCGCGCTGCGGGGCATCTTATTCTGGTGCCGCTTCATAAAGTCCACAATGCGCGAAACCTCGTAGGGAGGGAACTCTTGCAGCATCATAAAACCGGCATCTCGGTGTTCCGTCAGCGCCGAAGTCAGCAAATTTCCGGCAAAAACTTCCTTGTGATCGCGCACGTCGCCGTTACGTTGATACCACACTGCTAAATGACCGTAAAAAATGGGGTCTAATTCGATAATTAACTTGTGAATTTCTGCTACTTTTTCTAATACACGGTGAGGAGTGGTGAGCAGACTGTTGAGCATTTCCAAACGCAAATCGCGTTCTGCTGTATTCATATTCATTGGTGTTACCTTCCTATTCGATTTTGGATGTTGGATTTGAGAAGTATTCAAAATCGGTGGTTGGCAGTTGTTGCACGCTAGCGAGTGAAATTTAAAAATCACCGCGCAAGTTTGGGGAGCTTTTTTTAGTAAACCTATGGCTAAACCTAATAGGGTCTGTATGTAAGCTCTCGCGATTGGGGCGCGGCAAAAACTGCGATTTGAAATTAACTATTTCAGGGAAACTGTTTCTAATTCGATCGCTCTCAAATCTGGTTCAACCCAGTTATTTCGAGCTTCCCAAGACATCAGCCGATCGCGCGTGTAGTAGCGAAAGGGTAAAGTGCGATCGGCATATTTTGCAATCAAACCGTTAGCCAGATGTACGATCGACCGATTCCGGCTTTCATCGGCGAGATATCGGTGAATAGTTCGCACCCAAAACAGCGTTAGCGTTTCGTGATACCCGCTGTTTTTTGTGGTTTCAATTCCTTGAACCGAGTTGTAACGTTTAATGCCATTGCGAATCGCATTGATTGCTTCTTGCTCGGAGTCATAAAACAGATACCAAAGGGCAACGGTTAAATGTGCCTCGTGCGTCCATTGACTTCGCGACAGGTTGCATTCTTGGAAGGCATGAATCACACTGTCTATCTCTTTGGGCGTAAGGATTCAGGTCTAAAAACTTGCGGCTCCAACGCTTGTCTGGCAAGGGTTGTAGGGCAAAATAAGGGTTTTTGCCTTTCGTGGTTGATTGTCAATAAAGGACGAAAAACTGTCATTTTTTGTCTTTTATTGAGAATAGAGATTTATTTAGCATCAAGCTCCAGATCTAAAGTCTTTGCCCAGCAAGGAGTTCAGTGACCTGAATCCTTACCTTTGGGCGATAGGTAAATTATAGTTTTTTTGGTCATGATTTAAGGCTCCTCACACACCACTTTTATATCTAACTTTTTATAAAGATGAGATGTTCCGCACAAGTTTGCGAAGCGTTTTGACTGTCCGATGGCTCTACCCCTGAGCTACAGCCCCTTAAACGGGGCTGGCAGGATTTGAACCTGCGACAAATCGATTAGAATGTGTGTATTCGCTTCACTCATTAGGGTGCGGAACAAAATTTTTCTAATCTCTAAACTAGAAAATTTTGACTTTTGATTATTCTAAATTGCTCAATTATTTTTGCCTTTTATAGCATTAAAAGTCACTTCGCGCAAGTTAAGAAAGCCGTTGGCACATACGCAGGAGTTGAACCCGCGACCTTTTCTGTTAAAGAGAAATGCTCTACCAATGAGCTAGTATGTAAGCTTCCTTTGTTGGGGCGCGAAGTGGAACTTTTAAGCGCCTGAAAAATATAAAAAATTCAGCTATAAAAGGCAGCGCACAAGTCAGAGAAGCTTTTTTTCAGCCTAGGGGCCGGTAGGAATTGAACCTACAATTGGATTTTAACTTGAACGTTTCCAGTTTGTAAGCTTCTTTAGTTGGGGTGCGCTGTCTAATACGTGCTTTAAGTTAATTTCTAGCCGTAAACAGCTTCTGGGCGGACAATTAAATCACCGCTGGGACGGCGATCGAGCACGTAAGACTCGAAGCGCTCGCCCTTGACATCAAAATGCTTTGCCAGACGTTCCTTAATAGCCTTGTCGCTCATTCCTGCCGCGATACCCAGTTGGTTTTCCGCCAAGTCATAGGAACGTCCTTCAAAACGAATGTGAACCATTACCGATACCTCCTAGAGCAATTTTGGATTTGGAATTGGTAGCTTATCTGCTCTTGACTTTGGCTTTTTGTGAGACTTAGCAAATTGCCAGTAGCGGTAAAGATTCACGAAATCTGATAACCTTTACTGAAAGAAGCGCCGTTCTAGGTGATAAGCTTGTTTGATTTTGCGGATTTCCTCAGCCTTTTTGGTTGCTTGAACTCTGGCCGAACTTGTCTGTTCTGAATCCGCATGAAATTCATTGAAATTAGACTGATTTCCTACAGCATCTGACTCTGGTCGAGTCAGTTTGTAACCGAACAGTCTCGTATAAAGTAACAACATGACCATCGAGTCTGTATTGCAAGACTTCCAACTTGATGTTCCTTGAAATTTTGAGCAATATTCAGTTGTCAAGGTTCAGAATTTGCACGGAAAATACAAGTTTTTGCTTGTCCTGCGCTTTCCATATTTTTATACTACATAAATACTACACAGGTGTCAAGGGGGTAGCAAAAGTTTTTTAGATAAAACTTACACGAGGGGCGAGAAACCGGGTTTTTTCACGAAAATACTTCGTTGCAACCCGCAGATTCAGTAAAAAACCCGGTTTCTTGGGTGCGAGCGCGATCGCGAACTGTAACATCGATCAAACGTCCTTAACATAAGAAATGCTATCGCGAATATTGTGGAAGCCAGCAGACTCGTAAAGATGCAATGCACCTGATGAATTTTCAGCATCCACGCCGAGAATAGCAGTAGCGACACCGGCAGCTTTGAGCCGATGCAAACCAGCGAGCAACATCGCTCGTCCCAATCCGATTTTGCGGAAGCCGCGCCTAGTGCCGAGACAAGCAATCCAGCCTTCATTGCGCCCGGTACGATCGCACTTTTCCACACTAATCTCGCAGTAACAAAAACTGACAAATGTGCCATCATCAGCAACAGCAATCAAGTCTAAATCATTTCTGTAATCGGGTTTAGCTAACTGGTGCTTAAATTTATCTACCGTTAAATCGTGATGATTCCAGTGATCGATAAACGACTGGTTGAACATTTCTACCCAAGCTGCCGCATCCTGTTCGCCGGGGAACTGAATGAGGGCAAAACCTTGTGGGAATTGCGGTTCTGGGATCGGTTCAGAAAGCGATCGCGCCATTCGGTAAAAATAGCGATCGACCTTAAAACCGCAACTTGTCAGCACAGAAATGCGATCGCAATCCTCAGCGCGCGCGTAGGTTCGCAGCTTCACGCGCGCGCCCCGCATCGCAGACACCTCGCGCATCCGCACTTCACCCCAGGCGATCGCGGCTGCTTCCACATCACCACCGCGCGCGTCGGGGTGAACGCGAAACCACAGCCAACCATCAATTACTTCCCCAGGTTCAGAAATCCACAACCGAGCGAAACCGATTAATTTTCCCTCCACATCTTCCCAAAGGCGAATATCGCGGGCTTTGTCTAGGGACGGTTGGTTAAATTCTTGTTGCAATTCCGAGATGGAAGTACCTTCGTCGAGCAGATCGACTTCTTCGCAAGTATTGATTAAATGGGCGATCGCATCTAAATCGCGATCGCCCGCATAGCAGCGCGCCGAGAGACTTGCCATCATAGCTAATCACCATTCCCTGTTCTTATTCAGTTTAAAAATAGCTTGGGCGATCGCACTTTTATCGATCGACTGATCCGATCGGTCGATCGGCATTAAAAATCCGACAACGCTAACACTCACAGTAATCCAACCGCTACCGCCATTGGCTGCTATCGTGAGCGCAAAATGGGCGAAAAACGACATACTAGAGACAGTTTAAAGCCTCAAAGCCTTGTGAGTAGTATGTTATTTGGGATGGGAGTAGAAGGACTTGAACCTTCGACCTTGAGATTAAGAGTCACCTGCTCTAACCAACTGAGCTATACTCCCGCATCTAAGCTAGTATAACACAACCGTTCTGAAAACTCAACTATTTTTGTAAAAATTTGTGGCGATCGCCCAGGGTCAATATTTAACGCAAGTGCGATCGCGCAATTACAAGCTCAAGCAACTTAAGTAGCGGCTTTCGTTTATTCGCTGCAATGCGGTGTTATGGCGCTGTACTGCGCTACTTCTGATGCTGTGCCATTTGCTGGCGAATTGCTGTTTGAATTTTGACATCAAAGTCTGGATCGTCAACTGTTGTAATGACTCTCGGCGATCGTTCCCGACGTTTTGCTAGATAAGCTTGAAAAGCAGCTCGATCGTCTCGGTGGTCAAGAAAGTACCGCCTTAACTCTGGGTAAGACATTGCACTGTAGTTAATTTGACTCATTACAGCACCTCCCCATTCGGTGTAATTTCCAACTCTATTTCCTCGTTATTTCCTGCCAATATGAATAAATTTTGAGTGCGATCGTCAATGCAAATGAGGTGAATGGGCTGAAACATTAAATACGTCAACTGGTAGCCAATTCGATACAAACCCCTCAATTGTGCGTTGGTAGGCATTTAACCGCTGTTAGTTGAATCATATTTTTTCAGTATACAATTTATTCTACCGAGCGCCAAGGCTCAACATTATAAAATAACGAGTCTTTCCCATCCTACCTTATCTGCGCCAGAGTTGTGCAAAACCTGTGGCCGACTATCCAATCAAATCTGATACTTGGCCATCTCCAATCTCGACAATTCGCTTGACTCCATCTTGGCGATCTACTGCATCCACACAGAAAAACTTGCTGTGAATTAATGAGTAAGGTGGACTTTTGTCCACCCTACTGATTCTAATTGGTTCCGAAAGCGTCTACTTGAGAATGTGGGAGACGACACCGGCGCCGACAGTGCGATTACCTTCGCGGATGGCAAAACGCATATTTTGTTCGATCGCGATCGGCTGCAACAACTTCACAGTCATATTAACGCGATCGCCCGGAACTACCATGTTGATCTCGCCCCCGTCATCAGCCGTAAAAGATGCGATCGTACCTGTAACATCCGTTGTCCGCACGTAGAATTGAGGCCGATATCCCGCAAAGAAAGGAGTTCGGCGGCCGCCTTCTTTTTCCGACAGCACGTAAACCTCAGAATCGAATTCAGTGTGAGGTTTAATTGAACCGGGTTTAGCAAGCACCATCCCCCGCTCAATTTCGTCTTTTTGGATGCCGCGAAGCAACAAACCGACATTATCTCCAGCCATTCCTTCATCCAGAAGTTGCTGGAACATTTCAACGCCGATAACAGTTATCGTGCGAGTGTTTTGGATTCCCACCAATTCCACAGTATCGCCGACTTTGATTTTACCCCGCTCGATTTTGCCAGTTGCGACAGTTCCCCGACCTTTGATCGAGAACACATCTTCAACAGCCATCAGAAAAGGTTTGTCAATATCGCGATCGGGCGTAGAAATCCAGTCATCTACCGCATCCATCAAATCGTAAATGCCATCGACCCACTCATCCTCGCCGCGCTGAATTTTCGGATTAGCAGTCATCTTTTCCAGCGCTTTCAGTGCCGAACCTGCGACAATTGGGATATCATCGCCGGGGAAACCGTAAGAACTGAGGAGTTCGCGAATTTCTAACTCGACCAACTCCAAAATTTCCGCATCCTCCACCATATCTTTCTTATTCAAAAAGACAACCAACTTCGGCACTCCCACTTGCCGCGCTAACAAGATATGTTCGCGAGTTTGAGGCATCGAACCATCTGCAGCCGACACGACGAGGATTGCACCATCCATTTGAGCGGCACCCACGATCATGTTTTTCACGTAATCAGCGTGACCCGGACAATCAACGTGAGCGTAATGGCGATCGCCTGTTTCATACTCAACGTGAGCCGTATTAATCGTGATTCCCCGCTGTTTTTCTTCCGGTGCAGCATCGATTTCATCGTATTTTTTAGCCTTGGCCCGACCCTGTGCAGCCAGCGTCATTGTAATCGCCGCTGTTAGGGTTGTTTTGCCGTGGTCAACGTGACCGATCGTACCGACATTGACGTGGGGTTTGTTCCGTTCAAATTTGGTGCGTGACATTACATTTGATTCTCCTCTAAAAGTTGTTTTTGGTTTCTAATCATGAGTTTTGAGTCCTTAGCCTGTTATTAATGACTAAGGACTGATGACTAATGATTAAAAAGGAAAGTGGAGGAGTCGAACCTCTACAGCTTTCGCTGCACCCTGGTATTCCAAACCAGTTGCCGTCCACACAGCCGCACTTTCCAAGTTTTGGAATTTTTAACCGCAGATAAACGCTGATTAAGGCAGATAGATTGAAAGTGGGTGGTATAGGAGTTGAACCTATCTGGTACCGGTTAAAAGCCGGGTGCATAACCGCTTTGCTAACCACCCTTAAAAATTCAGCGTTTGTGTAATTCCTAAAAAATTATTGTGTAGTAAACACTTCAGTCCTTTTTTGCCCCCAGCAATTGCAACGCCTAAAGTCCCGATTGCTAATGCTTCACTCGATAATGAAGTAACATGAAACCGTTGCTATAGATTTTGCGATCGGCAAGTTCCAAATTTGTCGGATCGAGTGCACGGGAAAAAAGAGGAATTCCCGCTCCGATTACTACCGGATTCAACTTCACAATCATCTCGTCAATCTCAGAAAAAAGAGTTGCTGCTAAAGCGCCACCACCGCAGAGCCAGATGTCTTTACCCGTTTCTTTTTTCAATTCCTTAACCAATGCGACAGGATTGTCCGAAACAAGTTCAATATTCTCATCATGACTGGCTTCCATAGTGCGCGAAAAAACATACTGCTTCAAGCTGGGATAAGGATTAGTTACACCAACATTTAGCCCTACCTCATAGGTTTTCCGTCCCATCAAAACGGCATCAAACTGCTTGTTCTCTGCACGAATGCCTCGTGCTTGCTGAAAGTGAGCGGGAAAAGTTTCAGGAAAGGAATCGAATAAATCAGCGAAATGCTCTCCTTCCATAGGAAAACAATCAAATGAGCCATCTTCGCGAGCAATAAATCCGTCAACGGTGCAAGCAACGTAATATTTTAGTTTTCTCATATTTAACCTTTCTTTTGATAAACTGACAAGACTACAAATGGAGAGGACGGGACTCGAACCCGCATCGATCGGCAGCAACTTTCAGGAAACGCGCTTCCTTACTGCCCGCAAGCAGATGAGAACTGCCCCCATCTCGGACTGTTAATTCCTTTCAGTGCCTCCGCAACCCGCTGCCAGTTTGCGTTTTCAGGGAACGTCGCGAAGCAACTTTTTACCCTACTCAACAAACCCGATCGTCCTTTTGGGAGCCGCTTTTCCAAAGTTTTTACGGTGCCATTCCAGTTAGGCGACCTCCCCGCAATTTTTCTCAGTCTATGATAGCAAATCTCGTAAAAAATTGACCATGATTCTCCCTTATTTATATATAAAATCATAAGCAATCCACCGAGGAGGTACTGCCCCTCCTATCCCCGCGTTATCAGCACGGTGTCTCGCTTTTCGACTTCCGGTGGTTAAAAGGAAGATGAAGGAATCGAACCCTTACAGTTACCTGTACCCCAGTTTTCAAGACTGGTTGCCAACCATTTAGCGGCATCTTCCAAGGGGTGTCTGACGGGGCTTGAACCCGCTAATAACTAGCTTCACGGGCTAGCGTCTCGACCGCTTCGACTTCAGACACCGGAAGTGGAGTCAAGGAGAATCGAACTCCTGGCCTCTTGCGTGCAAAGCAAGCGCTCTACCAATTGAGCTATGACCCCGCGTAAAAGATTCACCTGTGGAGTAAATCTAAAATCTAAAATCTAAAATCTAAAATTTGTGTGGTGGATTGCGATCGGATTTGAACCGATATCTTTCTAACAGCCAGTTAGATGCTTTACCAATTAAGCTACGAACCCAGACAGCAGGAGCGGTAGGACTTGAACCCACAACTTTCGAGGTAGAAGCTCGATACTCTATCCAGTTGAGTTACGCTCCCATGTTTTTTGTTAATGCGCGATTCCCTACGGGATAGCGGCGCTTCACGCACTTTGACGTGCAAGTTATCAGAGCATTGCGTTTTCTCAGTTACTAGAGGGACTCCGCCGATGAGTTACTACCGCTCTTTCATCACTCTGGATAAAATAAAACAACGGCATACCAACTTTATCCAGAGTCTAATGTTGTATATCCACGA